>JANNNM010000181.1:0-2293 GCA_031398535.1 Betaproteobacteria bacterium
AGCAGCACGAAGCTCGAATTCATGCCGTTCAGAAGCTGCTCGGCGGCAGTTCCCATGTCGAGGCCGGCCAGCAGCAGGTAGAGCACGGACCCGCCGATCATTGCATGGCCAATCGGCAGGCCAAGCAGGCTCAGGGCAACGATCGCCATCAGGCACAGCGAAAACGGGCTGGCAAGGTTCATAGCGCGGAGCTCACCTTGGTCGGGTCGGGGACGTCGGTCTCCTTGCCGCGCAGCAGGTTCGCGACGATCCAGACATAGCGGACGATGATCGCGACGGAAAAGATGATGTAGATCGAGAACAGGTAGTTGTACGGAATCTTGAGATACGACGCCTTCTCGACCTTCATGAAGCTGACATACGACATCGAGGCCGGCAACGAGATTGCGTACAGGACCACGATCGCGACACCGGTGACGATGCCGATGACGATCCGCGTGCGGCGCCCCGCCGCGCCATAGATCAGGTCGAAGCGGATCTCCTCGCTTTCCTTCACGACGAAGGCGGCCCCCCACAGCACCAGCCACAGCCAGGTGAGGACGCTCAACTCCGAGGTCCATCCCACCGGGAAGTTGAAGAAGTATCGGAAAACGATCTGGATGATGAAGGCCAGGAACATGACGCCCAGCAGGCCGGCGGCAACGTTCTCCGCGCGCCGATGCAACCAGGTCGCGGCTTCCCTGATGAATGGCTTCATGGTGGAGGATTCCGGCAATACGGGCGGGTGAGCCCGGACGGCCACCGTCCGCGAACGCGGCCGGTGGCCATCAGGTTTACTTCAGCGCATTGATCTTCTCAAGCATGCCGGCCGGCCAGGCCTTCGCCTCGTCCGACGCAAGATATACCTTCTGCGCGTTGGAACGGAAGGCGGCGAGATCCGGCGTATAGACGTCGAGACCCTGCTTCTTGAAGCCGTCGGCCAACTCGACCTCGCGCTTCAGGTGCTCGGCGGTGCTCCAGTTGATGGCCTTGTTGGCCGCGGCCTGGAATGACGCCTGCTTGGCCGGCGACATCCCCTGCCACGTCTTGAGGTTCAGCGTGAGGAGGTCGAAGCCGACCAGGTGCGACGTCAGCACGATCTGCGACATCACTTCGTAGAACTTCATGTTCTGCACGTTCGGCAGCGGATTGTCCTGGCCGTCGATGGCGCCCGTCTGCAAGCCGGTATAGGTTTCCGCATAGGCCATCGGCGTGGGATTCGCGCCGATCGAGCGGCCAAGGAGCTGCCATGCATCACCCGGCGGCATCCGCAACTTGATGCCGGCCATGTCCGCCGGCGTGTTGATCTTCTTCTTCGGCTTGAGACCGACCTGGCGCGTCCCGAAGAAGGTCGGCCCGAGGATCTTCACCTTGAGCTGGTCTTCCGCCATCTTCTTCATCTGCGTGCCGAGGTCGCTGGCAAAGAAGGCATTCAGGTGGTTGGCGTCGCGGAAGAGATACGCCGAAGTCAGGATCGACCAGGCGGGGATCTGCTTCGAAATGTCCTGCGGCGCGATGTTGCCCATCTCGAGGTTGTCGCGCTGCAGAGCAACGAGCTCAGTGCCCTGCTTGAACAGCGAACCGCCATAGAAGGACTCGATGACGTAGTCGGCCTCGATCTCCTTGGCGAGGGCCCGCATCATGTCGGCCCGGATGTCCTTGTCGGAAAAAACCGCAGCGAAGCGGATGTTGGGCTTGGCCTGCGCCCAGGCGGGCAACGTGGCTGCCGCGGCGAGCGCTGCGCCCGCCTTGAGGGCCGTACGACGGCCTGTTCTGAAGTTCATGTTGAGTCTCCTCCTTCGAAGTCGGTGGCGTTCATGGGACGGGCTGGCGCCGCCTTGCCGGAGCCAAAATTAACATTAGTGTTAATTTTGTCAAGTTTCTCGTGGCACGATACGCCTCTTCCAAAATGGAACGAGAAATCCGGCACCCATCATGACGACCCCGGACACCAGCGGGAAGGCCGCGAAGACCGCCAAGACCGCCGCGATGCGCAAGCCCAAGGACCCGACGAAAAGCCGGGCCGAGATCCTTGCGGCCGCCATTCCGGAGTTCGCAACCCGGGGCTTCGAAGGCGCGCGCATCGATGCCATCGCCAGCAGGACGAAGACAACGCGGGCGATGATCTACTACTACTTCCGCAGCAAGGAAGGTCTCTACGTCGCCGCGCTGACGGACGCCTATCGCGGCATCCGGGAAGCGGAAAAGACGCTCGACCTCGCGCACGCGGAGCCGGTTGATGCGATGCGGCGGCTGATCGACTTCACCGTCGACTATTACCAGGACCACCCGGAGTTCGTGGCGCTGGTGATCG
>JANNNM010000187.1:0-2159 GCA_031398535.1 Betaproteobacteria bacterium
GGCGCGAGGGCGGGGCGGTCAACGCCAAGTTGGCAACAGGCGACATCGAGGTCGTGGTCGACGAGGTTGTCGTCCAATCGTCGGCCGCCGAAGTGCCGATGCCGGTGGCGGGCCAACGAGTGGGTGAAGCTTGTGCCCAACCGGCGTGAAGACAGTGTGCGCCACCTGACGCCCACCGCGGTGACGGGCAAGCTCGGCATTCCGATCGGCCGCGTGCGTAAACTGGCGATGGGTCCGGAGTACATCGGCGCCTTCACCGTCGGCGACCAGTTGCTGTGGGGCGCCGCCGAACCGCTGCGCCGCATGCTGCGCATCCTGCTCGCGCGCTAGCAAGTTACAGGGAATCGCGCCGAACCCGCCCGGTTGGGCGGCGGGCGCGCGTTTTTGCCTGTTTCATGCAACGAGGGGGGCGTGCTTCAGGCAGGCACGCCCCTTGCATCCCTTCGTCAGGATTGCAACAGCATCGCCGGCAGGGCGCGGCCACCATAGGTAGTACTCACGCACTGTCCGCAAGCTAGCGCTTGCGCTGCGCATTAGCACGACGGCATGAAGTTGCCCGCGCGCGGGGTGTGCTCCCGGCATAAACCCAAGCTAATACCGGGGTTTAGCTTGCACCGCTAAACCCATGATGTTAAGTTAGCTTGAGCCAAACAGCACTACCGAAGGGGTCGGCATGCGCGTAAAACCAATCCTCCAATTCGGCCTCGTTGCGGGCGCGCTCGCGCTGCCGGGTGCCGCATGGCCACTGGGACTCGGAAAACTGACAGTCGATTCTGCGTTGGGACAGCCTTTGTCCGCTCGGATCGAATTGTTGTCAGCGACCAAGGAAGAACTCGATTCGCTGACCGCCAAGGTTGCCGATCCCGCGCTCTATCGCCAGAACAACCTTGCCTACCAGGGCGTGCTGTCCCGTACCCGCGTCTCGATCGAGCGTGGTGCCGGCGATACGGCCTACCTGCGCGTGACGTCGCCGACGGCGGTGACGGAGCCCTACCTCGATCTGCTGGTGGATGTGAACTGGTCCGCCGGCCGCGTCGTGCGCGATTACACCTTCCTGCTCGACCCGCCCGGCGCGCCTGCCGCCATGCCGGTCGACCCGGTCACGCCGCTGCGCGTGCCCGCCGGCGTTGCCGCGCGTGCGCCGGCCGCGTCCGCCGCGTCCGCCGCATCCGCAGCGCCTGCCGCCGCGCCGGCCGCGCGTCGCGATGGCGACAGCTACGAAGTGAAGCGCGGCGACACGTTGTCCAAGATCGCCAAGGAATACAAGCCGGAAACGGTGACGCTCGAACAGATGCTGGTCGCGCTCTTCAAGAGCAACCAGAGCGCGTTCGAGGGTTCCAACATGAACCGGCTGCGTTCCGGCGCGATCATCGCGCTGCCCAATGCGGTCGAGGCTTCTGCCACACCGGCCCCCGAAGCCGCGAACACGGTAAAGGTGCAGGCCAGCGACTGGCGCGCGTACCGCGACCGTGTCGCGGGTGGCGCACCGCTGGTGGAGGAAGGCGCGCGTCGCGCGGCCGGAGGCCGCATCGGCACCGCCGTCGAAGAGCGCACGCCGGCCGCCCGCGCGGGTGGCGATCAACTACGCGTGTCGAAGGATGCGGGGTCGGCCAAGGCCGGCGGCGCTGCCGAGACCGCCGTGGCGCGCGACGCGCAACTGCGCGATTCGCAGGCGCGCATTGCCGAGCTTGAAAAGACCGTCCGCGACCTGCAGCGCGCGAACGAACTGAAGAGCCCGACGATGGCGCAGTCGCAGATGCTGGCGGATGCGTCGAAGGCCAAGGCACCGACAACGCCGACCCCGGCGCCGGCGGCCAAGGCACCGGAACCCGCGAAGGTCGAGCCGCCGAAGGCGATCACCGCGCCGGCACCGGTGGTCACGCCGCCGCCCGTGGTCACGCCGCCGCCAGTGGTTACACCGGCGCCGGCAACCAAGGTCGCCGAGGCGCCCAAGCTTGCGGAAGCCCCGAAAGTGGAGCCGCCGAAGGCCGCGGAACCGCCCAAGGTCGAAGCTCCGAAGGTGGAGCCGCCCAAGGCGGCGCCGCCGGCACCCCCGAAGGTCGCGGCCAAGGCCCCGGCCAAGGAACCGCCGGGCTTCTTCGAGGATCTCCTCGGCAGCACGCCGCCGTGGGCCATCGGCGCCGGTGCGCTGGCTATCC
>JANNNM010000221.1:0-6596 GCA_031398535.1 Betaproteobacteria bacterium
GTCTGCCCATATTTTCGGTCCACCCCATTGACCCTGGCCCCTTTATTCCCATCCGACCCTGACCCCTTTGTTTCAGCGCGGCATGTTCACGTTGGTCAGCGCGTCGCAGCGGCCGGGCGATGCACAGGTAATGGTGCTGGAGCCCGACAGGTAGTTGCGGATGTTGAGGTAGTAGACGCCACCGGGGGAAAGACCGGGATAGTTCGGCGTCGATGCGCCGATGATGAACGGCAGCGACGCGGTGTTGCCGGTGGCGAAGGCCAGCGGGCCATTGCTGCCGGTGGCGTCGACGGGCCGGAAGTCACACGCGGTGCGCGACAGCGTTGTCTCGCGATAGGTGGGCGGCCCGCCGTACTCGGCGACCTGCAACGATCCGAATGCCGCCTCCGGCGCGGTGCCCGGTACCGCAATCCGGACGGCCCAGACGCCATTCCATTGCAGGCCGGTCTCGGTGAGCCCCGAATACGCGATGCCGCCTGCGTTGCCGAAGTCCGTGTAAAGCGCCGCGGGAAACTGGCCGCACAGGCCGGGCGGCGCGGGCGGGCTGGCCACCCAGTTCACATTGGCGCTCGCGGCGTCGCCGGTGCCGCCGGAATTGACGGCACTGACCGAATACGTCTGCAGGCCGGGCACGCTCCAGCGTATCTGGCAGACATTGGTCTGGGTGCCGCAGTTGGTCCAGACGTAGCCCGTGGGTTCGCCCGAGCACGACGCCTGCAGCGTGACCAGCGAGTTGATGACCGGCGTCTGCTGCGACGACGACACGATCAGGTTGCAGACGGACTTCGATTCCGGTGGCGGCGGCGCGGGCGCGGTGCGCCACGCGACCTGCACGGAGGCCGCGGGACCGGCGCCTGCCGCATTGGCGGCGATGACCGAATACACGACGGCGCCAGGATTGGCCGACGTGGCGCTGCAGGTGGCGCCGGTACTGGTGCAGCCTGTCCAGCTGAAGCTCGTCGGCGCGCCGTTGCACGCGGCCATCAGCAGGATATTGGCGCCGGCGATGGGGTCGGTACTGGTGGCCGTCAGCGTGCACGTCGGTGGCTGCACGTTCGCCGGAACCGGGGCGCACATGGCGACGAGCCGCGCCGGATCGGTGCCATAGCCTTCGGCGACGTAGCCTCTGGCCAGCATCTGGTCCTGGATGCCCGTATCGGTCGCGTAGCGATGATTGGAGTCGGCGCGCTTGTTCCACGTGCGATACACGGGCCGCGTGTTGGCCGGGCACGCGCCGGTGGCGATGTTGGGCAGGTAGGCCTGGAACACGCTGTCCGACTCGAGCAGCCACGCGGTGGGAAACTTCTGCTTGACCTCCGCGCACTCGACCGGCGACACCGAATAGAAATGCGAATCGAGGCCGGCGGCGGGGCTGCCGTAGAAGCGGCAGACGGGCGATGCACCAGGCGAGGTATCGGCGGCGTCGAGGACCTTGAACACCTGTTGCGTACGCTGCCAGCCGACGAAGAATCCGCTGTCGAGCTTGCCGATCTCGTCGGTGTTCGCGGTCACGAAGTAGTGGTCGAGCGAGGCGTTGTAGAACTCGACGGCGTCGACCATGCCAGCATGCGCAGGCGCACTCGCGCCGAGCAAAGCGACGACGAGCGCGGCGATGGAGAGGTACTTGCGTGAAAACGGGTTTGTCACCGGCGGGCCATTCGACCGCACGCGCGTGATTGCGCGTGACGTCGGACGACTATACGTCGATACCGGGCACCCCCCGGCTTAAAGGCAGGAGGGGCGCAGGCGAGCGGGATTGCGAGGGGCTCACCCGCCCCTCGCGGTTCAGGACTTGCGGCCGGCGTAGCGCTCGCCTGCAGCCACCGGCGCCTTGAGCCAGTTCTGCGGCGGCGGCAACGGGCAGGTGGTGAAGGCCGAGAACGCGCAGGGCGGGTTGTAGGCGCGGTTCAGGTCCACGACCCACTGTCCATCCTTCGGCTTCTCGATGTAGAGGAAGCGACCCGGCGGGTAGGTGGTCGAGTCGCTCGTCGCATCGCGGAAGATGATGAAGAGGTTGCCGTCGTCGTCGAGCGCATCCAGCGTCGTCTTCTGGCCGTTCAGCGTGAACTCGAGCGTCCCCGCCACCTTTTCGTAGCTGATCTCGCCGCGCACATTGGCGATGGGAATGGTCGCGCCATCCGCGTGCGCAACAAAGCGCGCAGGCACCTTGTAATCGGCCTTGGGTTCAAACCATTGCCGGCCCGCGAAGTTGGTGCGGCGCGGGGACTCGCGGTCGGCGGCGCGCACGACGATCTTGCCGTCCTCGCGTTTGACGATCTGCAGCGACAGGCGGCCCGACGTGACCCACTCGACACGCGTGGCGCCGGTGACGACGTCACGGGTCGTGAACTCCTCGCCGCCGTCCACCTTGGCCACGGTCTTCATCGTCTGGCCCGGTGCCAGCACCAGCCGCGCCTTGTCCTGGCCGACTTCGATCACGCCGAGGCGTGCGGGCGACAGGGCCTTGGGTAACCTGATCTCGTTGTCCGGCGCGGAGCCGATCCGGTACTTGCCGGCGGTGAGTTCGTCGCGCGTCACGATGGACAGCCAGCCGCGCTCGGCCTTCAGCCGCTTGTCGCCGTCGGTGCGCCACTGGGCCAGGTCCTTGGTCCACGCGGCGTCGGCTGCGGGCGCGGCGGCGTGGCCGGTGGCGGCATGCAGCCCGAGGGCCACAATCAGCAGGGCGGTCTGCAAAGGGGTTTTCATGGCGGATCACTCCGAAAGCGCATGTCAGCAGACTATGTTACCTCGCCTCCGGCCGTCGAGGGTTGACGCATGCTGCGCTGCGGTAAACTGTCCGGCTGCCATGAATACAATCACCGAAGCCTTCGTCGATGTCGCGGACCCTCGCGTGGATGCGCCACGGCTGCGCGAGATTCCGTACAACTACACGTCGTACTCCGATCGCGAGATCGTGATCCGGCTGCTCGGCCGCGAGTTATGGGCGTTGCTCGACGAACTGCGTGGCGAGCGGCGCACCGGCCGCTCGGCCCGGATGCTGTTCGAAGTGCTGGGTGACATTTGGGTGGTCGAGCGCAATCCGTATCTGCAGGATGACCTCCTCGACAACCCGAAGCGGCAGGGCCTGCTGGTCGAGGCGCTGCGTCACCGGCTGCGGGAGATCGAGGCGCGGCGGCAGGTGGGTGCGGGCGCCGATGCTTCGCGCGATGCCAAGGTCGCGCAACTGGTGGCCGCCGCCAACGCCGCGGTGGACCGCTTCGCCGCGTCATTTCCGGCGACGGCCGAATTGCGCAAGCGCACGCGGCGCGTACTGGGCCGGCACACGCACAGGGACAACATCGCGTTCGACGGCCTGGCTCGCGTTTCGCATGTGACCGACGCCACCGACTGGCGCGTCGAGTATCCGTTCGTCGTGCTGCATCCCGACACGGAAGAGGAAGTGCGCGGGCTCGTCGAGGGCTGCATCGAACTCGGCCTCACGATCATTCCGCGCGGCGGCGGCACTGGCTACACGGGCGGCGCCATTCCGCTCGATGCGCGCTCGGCGATGATCAATACGGAAAAACTCGAGCGGCTATCGGACGTGGAGCGCATCGTGCTGCCGGGTCACACGCACGCCACTGCGACGATCGAAGCCGGCGCGGGCGTGGTCACGCGCCGCGTGATGGATGCGGCGGAGCGCGGCGGTCTCGTCTTTGCGGTGGATCCCACCTCGGCCGATGCGTCGTGCATCGGCGGCAACGTGGCGATGAACGCCGGCGGCAAGAAGGCCGTGTTGTGGGGCACGGCGCTCGACAACCTCGCGTCGTGGCGGATGGTGACGCCGCAGGCGCAATGGCTGGAGGTGGTGCGCACCGACCATAACCTCGGCAAGATCCACGACGCGGCAATGGCCACGTTCCTGTGCACGTGGTTTGCCGCCGATGGCAAGACCGTGGAGCGCACGCAGACCCTGGTGATTCCCGGCGGCGTGTTTCGCAAGACGGGCCTCGGCAAGGACGTCACCGACAAGTTTTTGGCGGGACTGCCCGGCATCCAGAAGGAAGGCTGCGACGGCCTCATCACCAGCGCGCGTTTCATCCTGCACACGATGCCGCCAGCCATCCGCACGGTGTGCCTCGAATTCTTCGGCCAGGTGCGCGACTCGACACCGGCCATCGTCGAGATCAAGGATTACCTCGACGCGCTGCCCAAGGCGGGCGGCATGCGCGTGATGCTGGCGGGGTTGGAGCATCTCGACGAACGCTACGTGAAAGCGGTGGGCTACGCCACCAAGGCCAAGCGCCACGGCCGGCCCAAGATGGTGCTGCTGGGCGACATCGTCGGCGACGACGACAACGCGGTGGCCCGCGCCGCCTCCGAGGTGGTGCGCATTGCCAATGCGCGCGGCGCCGAAGGCTTCGTCGCGGTGTCGGCGGATTCGCGCAAGAAGTTCTGGCTCGATCGCGCGCGCACGGCGGCGATCGCCAAGCACACCAACGCGTTCAAGATCAACGAGGATGTCGTGATTCCGCTGCCGCGCCTCGGCGACTACACCGACGGCATCGAGCGCATCAACATCGAACTTTCCATCCGCAACAAGCTGGCGCTGGCTGATGCGCTGCTGGACTTCTTCGACAGCCCGTTGTTCGCACAGGCGTGGGGGCCGGACAGCGAGGTACGGCCCGCGCAGGAAATCATCGATGCCAAGCTCGACGAGGCACGTTTGCTGGTGGGCACCGTACGCAGCCGCTGGCAGCAATTGCTGCAGGACCTCGACACCACATTCCCGGCGCTGCAGGACCATTCCACGGTCGTGTCGTGGAAGCTGGAACTGAAGGCGCCGCTGGAGGAGATCTTTACCGGACTGGCGTTCGCGCCGGTGGCCGCACGGATCAGGGACGTCCATGCCCGGGTGTTACGCAGCCGCGTGTTCGTCGCGCTGCACATGCATGCCGGAGATGGCAACGTGCATACCAACCTTCCGGTCAACTCCGACGACTACGGCATGCTGCAGGAAGCCAACGCCGCCGTCGCGCGGATCATGGCGCTGGCGCGAAGCCTGGGCGGCGTGATCTCCGGCGAACACGGCATCGGCATCACCAAGCTCGAGTACCTGACCGATGATGAACTGGCGCCCTTCGCGCAGTACAAGCGCGACGTGGATCCGGAAGGCCGCTTCAATCGCGGCAAGCTGCTGCGCGACCCGCAGTTTCCCGCGGATCTTTCCGGCGCGTACACGCCGAGCTTCTCTCTGATCGGCCACGAGAGCCTGATCCTCGAGCAGAGCGACATCGGCAGCGTGGCCGACTCGATCAAGGACTGCCTGCGCTGCGGCAAGTGCAAGCCGGTGTGCGCCACGCACGTGCCGCGCGCCAACCTGCTGTACAGCCCGCGCAACAAGATCCTGGCGACGTCACTGCTGATCGAGGCGTTCCTGTACGAGGAGCAGACGCGGCGCGGCGTCAGCCTGCGCCACTTCGACGAATTTTCCGACGTGGCCGACCACTGCACCGTGTGCCACAAGTGCGCCAATCCGTGCCCGGTGGACATCGACTTCGGCGATGTCTCGATCGCGATGCGCAACCTGTTGCGCAAGGGCGGGCACAAGAAATTCAATCCCGGCACCGCGGCGTCGATGTTCTTCCTCAACGCCACCGACCCCACGACGATCAAGCTCACCAAGAAGGTGATGATCGACTGGGGGTACAAGGTGCAGCGGCTGGCGTATCGCGTCGGCAAGGCGGCCGGCGTCGTACGCGCGCAGACGCAGCGCCCGCCGCCCACCGTGGGCAAGGCGTCGATGAAGGTGCAGGTGATCAACTTCATCAACAAGCCGATGCCGGGCGGGTTGCCCAAGCGCACGTCGCGCGCGCTGCTCGACATCGAGGACGATACCGTCGTCCCGATCATCCGCAACCCGCAGTTGAACGCCGACGACGCTGAAGCCGTGTTCTATTTCCCCGGTTGCGGCTCGGAGCGCCTCTTTTCCCACGTGGGGCTCGCCACGCAGGCGATGCTGTATCACGTCGGCGCGCAAACCGTGCTGCCGCCGGGCTACCTGTGCTGCGGCTATCCGCAGACGTCCGCCGGCAATCATGACGAGGGGAAGAAGATCACCACGTCGTACCGCGTGCTGTTCCACCGGATGGCCAACACGCTCAACTACCTCGACATCAAGACGGTGATCGTGTCGTGCGGCACGTGCATGGACCAGTTGCAGAAATACGAATTCGACCAGATCTTTCCCGGCTGCCGGCTGCTCGACATCCACGAGTACCTGATGGAAAAAGGCGTCAAGCTCGAAGGCCTGACGGGCACCCGCTACATGTATCACGACCCCTGCCATACGCCGATGAAGACCTACGCGCCGATGGCCGTGGTCAAGGGCCTGATGGGCACCGAGGTCGCGTTGAATGACCGCTGCTGCGGCGAATCGGGCACGCTGGCGGTGACGCGGCCGGACATCTCGACACAGGTCCGCTTCCGCAAGGAAGAGGAGATGCGCCGTGGTGCCGACAGGATGCGCGCGGACGGCTTCGCGGGCGACGTGAAAGTACTGACGTCGTGCCCGTCGTGCCTGCAGGGCCTTTCGCGGTTCAACGACGACGCGGGCACGCAGGCCGACTACATCGTCGTCGAGATCGCCCGCAACC
>JANNNM010000337.1:0-4553 GCA_031398535.1 Betaproteobacteria bacterium
CCTTCGCTGATAAGTCCCTCATGCTCGTAGCTTCCAACCTCACCATCCAGTTCGGCGCCCGGCACCAGCGTCATGCCGGTGCCTGCGGCCGCGGCGATGGCTTCCGGCAGGCCGCTGGTGTCGTCGTGGTCGGTCAGTGCAAGGAAATCGACGCCGCGGGCGACCGCACGTTCGACCACTGCCGCGGGGGCCAGCAGGCCGTCGGAGTGCGTCGAATGGGAATGCAGGTCGTAGCGGGGCATCGGGGGTCCGGCGATACGCGGCCATAGGGGCCACGCACGCGAAATACTTGAGATAAGTCGTTGATTCTAGCAGAATAGCGGGTTTTCCCCCTGCATGGCCTCGACACCAGCCGCGACGACGGGCCATGTGTGTTGCTGCACGGCATTCACCTTCGCTGATAAGTCCCTCATGCTCGTAGCTTCCAACCTCACCATCCAGTTCGGCGCCAAGCCGCTTTTCGAGAACATCTCGATGAAGTTCGGCGGCGGCCATCGCTATGGCCTGATTGGCGCCAACGGCTGCGGCAAGTCCACGCTGATGAAGATCCTGGGTGGCGACCTCGAAGCCTCCGGCGGCAACGTCGCGCTCGACACCAACGAGCGTCGCGGCAAGCTGAAACAGGACCAGTTCGCGTTCGAGGACCAGCGCGTGTTGGACGTCGTGATGCGCGGCCACGAGGCGCTGTGGGCAGCCCAGGAAGAACGCGACGCCATCTACGCCAACCCGGACGCCACCGAGGAAGACTACGTGAAGGCGGCCAACCTCGAGGCGCACTACGCCGAGCTGGGCGGCTACACATCGGAGGCGCGCGCCGGTGAACTGCTGATGGGCCTCGGCATCGCCGAAGAACTGCACCAGGGACCGATGAGCGAAGTGGCCCCGGGGTGGAAGTTGCGGGTGCTGCTGGCGCAGGCGCTCTTCTCCAATCCGGAGATCCTGCTGCTCGACGAGCCGACCAACCACCTCGACATCAACACGATCCGCTGGCTGGAGGACATCCTCAATGCCCGCGAGTCGACGATGATCATCATTTCGCACGATCGCCACTTTCTCAACAGCGTGTGCACGCACATGGCCGATCTCGACTACGGCACGCTGAAGGTGTTTCCCGGCGACTACGACGACTACATGATCGCGTCCACGCAGGCGCGCGCGCGGCTGCTGGCCAGCAATGCCAAGGCCAAGGACCGCATCGTCGAGCTCCAGGAGTTCGTGCGCCGCTTCTCCGCCAACAAGGCGCGCTCGAAGCAGGCCACGTCGCGCATCAAGCAGATCGACAAGCTGCGCCCCGACGACGTCAAGCCGTCATCGCGGCAGAACCCCTTCATCCGCTTCGAATATGACCCCAAGCAGAAGCTGCATCGCCATGCCGTGGAAGTGGAGGGCCTGACCAAGACGTGGCCCGCGCTGCCCAAGCCGCTCTTCGAGGGCATGTCGTTCATGGTGGAGGCGGGCGCGCGGATTGCCATCGTCGGCCCTAACGGTGCCGGCAAGACCACGCTGCTGCGCACGCTGATCGGCGAACTTGCGCCGGATGCCGGCAAGCTGAAGTGGGCCGAGCGCGCGGCGATCGGCTACTACCCGCAGGACCAGACCGCGGACTTCGAGAAGGAGTCCACGCTCTTCGACTGGATGGCGCAATGGAAGCAGCCGACCGATGACGAGCAGATCGTGCGCGCCACACTGGGCCGCCTGCTGTTCTCCGGCGACGAGACCAGCAAGTCGGTGCGGGTGCTGTCCGGCGGCGAGCGCGGCCGCATGTTGTTCGGCAAGCTGATGCTGCAGCAACCCAACGTGCTGGTGATGGACGAGCCCACCAACCACATGGACATGGAGTCGATCGAGTCGCTGCAACTGGCGCTGGAAAAGTACGCGGGCACGCTGATTTTCGTGTCGCACGACCGGCAGTTCGTCTCCGCGCTGGCCACCCGAGTGATCGAATTGACGGGCGAGGGCGAGCCGGTATTTTTCGACGGACCCTACGAGGAATACCTCGCCTCGCGGGGATTGGCGTAATCTACTCAGCTGGCTAGGGAAACGAAGCCAATGCTCCGTCGCGCCCCGGGCCGGTTTTCACGAGTTTCGCTGCGCATAAGCCACCGTTCATCCGTTGCCGCTTGCGCGGCGACACAAAACGGTCAAAAATATGCCATTGGTATAGCATCGGTTTTGCCGCAAGGCCCCCGAAGACGCTGCTGACGACAAGCACACCGAAAGCCCGCGACCCGTGAAAATCCTCGATCGAGTTCTCAATCCGCGTGAAATCCGGCGCCGCCTGGGCATGAACCAGGAACAGTTCTGGACCCAGATCGGCGTCACGCAAAGCGGCGGCTCGCGATACGAAAGCGGCCGGGAAATGCCTCGTCCGGTCAAGGAGTTGCTGCGGCTTGTTCATGTGGAGCAACTCGATCTTTCGCAGGTCAAGCGGGTCGACTTCGAGATCATCAGCTACCTCAAGGACTCGCATCCTGACCTCTACCGGACGCTGCGGCGCGCCGTGCGCAGCCGGCATCGCACAGCGGCACCCGATACAGGCGTCAACCTCAACGCCGATACCGGCGGTGGGGATGCCGGTTACGTCGACCCGGACGAGGATACGACGCAAGCCCCGATGCTGACCACGCCGCGTACCTGACGCCACGCCAGCCCCCGCCACGGCCGCTCCTGCGGCCGTTGTCGTTTCCGGCCCCCGCTTGCGCGCCGCAGCATCCGTCGCCGGACGCATCCGCCAAGGTAAAATGGCCGTTTTGCCGCGCGCGATGGCGCGGCGCAATAAACAGCTACCAGGGACTTCCGGATGACGACCGAACACGCATGGGTGATCCCCTTCGAACAGTTGCGGATGGCCGACCTCGACGAGGTGGGTGGCAAGAACGCTTCGCTGGGGGAAATGATCAGCCAGCTTGCCGGCGCGGGCATTCGCGTCCCGGGCGGCTTCGCCACCACCGCCTCGGCGTTTCGCGCGTTCCTGGACACCGGTGGGCTGCGGCAGCGGATCGCGGATCGCGTCGCGGGGCTTGATGTCGACGATGTCGCCGCGCTGGCGGCGGCGGGCAAGGACATCCGCAAGTGGCTGATCGAGGCGCCGCTGCCGCCGGCGCTGGATGCCGCCATTCGCACCGCGTATGCCGCGCTGACCCGGGAATCACCCGAAGCCACCTTTGCCGTTCGGTCGTCCGCCACGGCCGAGGACCTGCCGGATGCATCGTTCGCGGGTCAGCAGGAAACGTTCCTCAATATCAGTGGTATAGACAATATCATTCATGCGATACGCGAGGTATTCGCCTCGCTCTACAATGATCGGGCCATCGCCTATCGGGTGCACAAGGGTTTCGCCCACGCCGAAGTCGCGCTGTCCGCCGGCGTGCAGCGGATGGTCCGCAGCGACACCGGGGCCTCCGGCGTGATGTTTACGCTCGACACCGAATCCGGCTTTGACAAGGTGGTCTTCATCACCGCGTCCTATGGGCTGGGCGAAACGGTGGTGCAGGGCGCGGTCAATCCGGACGAGTTCTACGTCGACAAGCGCTGCCTCGCCGGCAAACGGCCCGCCATCCTGCGCAAGTCCGTCGGCGCCAAGGCGCTGAAGATGGTGTTCACCACCGCGCACGCGGCCGGCCGGTCCACCGTCAACGAGGAGGTCCCCGTCGCCGATCGGCTGCGCTTCTCGATCACCGACGCCGAAGCCGAGGCGCTGGGCCGCGACGCGATGGCCATCGAAGCGCACTACGGCCGCGCAATGGACATCGAATGGGGTCGCGACGGCATCGACGGCAGGATTTACATCCTGCAGGCGCGGCCGGAAACGGTGAAGTCGCAGGAAGACCATGCGGAGCGCCTGCGCCGCTACAAGCTGACCGGCACCTCGGCCGTGCTGGCCGAAGGCCGGGCGATCGGCCAGAAGATCGGGCAAGGGCCGGTGCGGCTCGTGCGTTCCGCCGCCGAGATGTCGCGCGTGAAGCCCGGCGACGTGCTGGTCACCGACATGACCGACCCGGACTGGGAGCCGGTGATGAAGCGCGCTGCCGCGATCGTCACCAACCGCGGCGGCCGCACGTGCCACGCGGCGATCATCGCGCGCGAGCTGGGCATCCCGGCCGTCGTCGGGTGCGGCGACGCGACGCAGGTGCTGGTCGAGGACCAATTGGTCACGGTGTCCTGCGCCGAGGGCGATACCGGACACGTCTACACCGGGATGCTGGGCATCGAAGTCGTGGACGTCGAACTCGACCGGATGCCCGCGTCCCCTACCAAGATCATGATGAACGTCGGCAACCCGGAGCTGGCCTTCGAGTTCCAGCGGCTGCCCAACGAAGGCGTGGGTCTCGCGCGCCTCGAGTTCATCATCAGCCGCAACGTCGGCATCCATCCGAAGGCGCTGCTGGAGCTGGACAAGCAGCATCCGGAATTGAAGCGCGAGATCGAGGCGCGCATCGCGGCGTACCCGTCCGCCACCGACTTCTACGTGCAGAAGGTGGCCGAAGGGGTGGCCACCATCGCGGCCGCGTTCCATCCGAAGAAGGACATCGTGCGAATGTCCGACTTCAAGT
>JANNNM010000348.1:0-1864 GCA_031398535.1 Betaproteobacteria bacterium
ACCGCATCCGCCCCCATCTCGATCGCCAGCGCCACTTCGCTGATCAGGTCGCCCGCATGCGTGCCGACGATGCCGCCGCCGACGATCCGGTGCGTCGAGTCGTCGAACAACAGCATGGTGAACCCTTCGTCGCGGCCGTTGGCAATCGCGCGGCCCGAGGCGGCCCACGGGAACAACCCCTTGCCGACCTTGATGCCCTTGGCCTTCGCCTCGTCTTCCGTGAGGCCCACCCACGCGATCTCGGGGTCGGTGTACGCCACCGACGGAATCACGCGCGCATCGAAGTAGGACTTCTCGCCGGCCGCCACTTCCGCGGCGACGTGGCCCTCATGCGTCGCCTTGTGCGCCAGCATCGGCTGGCCGACGATGTCGCCGATCGCGAAGATGTGCGCGACGTTGGTCCGCATCTGGTTGTCCACCGGGATGAAGCCGCGATCGGTGACGGCGACGCCGGCCTTGTCGGCGGCAATTTTCTTCCCGTTGGGGCTGCGGCCCACGGCCATCAGCACCATGTCATAGGGTTGCGGGCCTTGCGGCGCGCTTTCGCCTTCGAACGTGACGTGGATCGCGTCCTTTTTCGCTTCGATGCCGACGGTCTTCGTCTTCAGCATCACGCGGTCGAAGCGCTGCTTGTTCATCTTGTCCCACACCTTGACCAGGTCGCGATCTGCGCCCTGCATCAGGCCGTCCAGCATTTCCACGACGTCGAGGCGCGCGCCCAGCGACGAATAGACGGTGCCCATCTCCAGGCCGATGATGCCGCCGCCAACGATCAGCATCCGCTTCGGTACGCCGCGCAGTTCGAGCGCGCCAGTGGAATCGACGATCCGCGGATCGACCGGCTGGAACGGTAGTTTGATTGATTGCGAGCCGGCGGCAATGATCGCCTGCCTGAACTTGACGACCTTCTTGGCGCCCGTCACCTCCGCGCCGGTGCCATCGGTGACGCTGACCTCGACGTGATACGGATCGAGGAATTGGCCGATGCCGCGCACGGTTTCAACCTTGCGCATCTTTGCCATGCCGGCGAGCCCGGTCGTGAGCTTGCCCACGACCTTGTTCTTCCAGCCGAGCAGCTTCGGCAGGTCGACCTGCGGCGCGCCGAACGCGATGCCGTGTTCGGAGAGCGACTTCGCTTCATCCATCACGGCGGCGACGTGCAGCAACGCCTTGGACGGAATGCAGCCGACGTTGAGGCACACGCCACCCAGTGTCGCGTAGCGTTCGACCAGCACCGTCTTCAGGCCCAGGTCTGCTGCGCGAAACGCCGCGCTGTAGCCACCCGGGCCGGCACCCAGCACCAGCATGTCGCATTCGATGTCCGCCTTGCCCGTGTAGGTGGCGGCGCCAGGGACGGGCGCGGCGCTTGCAGCCGGTGCGGCCGGCGCCACCTTGGCCGGCGTGGCTGCAGCGGCAGCCGGTGCGGGCGCTGCCGCAGCCGGCTTGACGTCCGCAGCACCCGCCGTCTCGAGGATCACGATCAGCGAACCCTCGCTGACCCTGTCGCCCAGCCTGACCTTCACTTCCTTGATCACGCCGGCCTGGGGCGACGGCACGTCCATCGTCGCCTTGTCGGATTCGAGCGAGACGAGCGAATCCTCGGCCTTCACCGTGTCGCCCGGCTTGACGAAGATCTCGATGACCGGGATGTCCTTGAAGTCCCCGATGTCGGGGACCTTGATCTCGACTGAACTCATAGCATCACCCGCCGCATGTCGGTGAGCAACCCGCCGAGGTACGCAGCGAAACGCGCGGCCTGCGCGCCGTCGATCACGCGATGGTCGTACGACAGCGACAGCGGGACCATCAGCGTGGGCACGAATTCCTTGCCGTTCCACACGGGCTTCATCGCGCTCTTCGACAC
>JANNNM010000352.1:0-1462 GCA_031398535.1 Betaproteobacteria bacterium
GGTCTCGGGCGCCTGCGCCTCATCGAGACCGAAGCGGTGCATGAACTCGACCAGCCGTGCTTCGATGCGCCAGCGCGCGCGCTCGTCGATCATCGCCTCGAGATGCCCGCGCATGACGAGGCTTTCGCGCATCGTGGAAGCCGGCGGCAGCGTGGGTTCCTGCTCGACAAACGTGACGGCGAGGCCGTCGCCATGCTGGGCCAGGCCGTCGTCAAGGTCGATCTGTCCCGCCAGCACCTTCAGCAGCGAGGACTTGCCGGTGCCGTTGCGGCCGATGAGGCCGATGCGTTCGCCTTCCTGCACGGCAAGCTGCGCGCGGTCGAGAAGCGGATGAAGTCCGAACGCGAGTTCCGCATCCTGCAAAGTGAGAAGTGCCATGGGGGCGAAGGATACGCGACTGACAAAGGGGTCAGGGTTGAATTGATTGCACACGAACTATTCGGTCGCCGATTGGCGTCCG
This sequence comes from Betaproteobacteria bacterium, assembly GCA_031398535.1. GTDB lineage: Bacteria > Pseudomonadota > Gammaproteobacteria > Burkholderiales > Casimicrobiaceae > VBCG01. Next base: position 461 of record JANNNM010000352.1, read on the forward strand.
ACAATCAATTCGACCCTGACCCCTTTGTTAAGCGGCGACGCGGGCCTCCACTGCCGCCGCGTCGAGCTTTGCCTGCGCGTCGCGCAATGCGGTCCGCAGGCCTTCCTCCACCACCGGGTGATAGAAAGGCAGCTCGAGCATCTGCGCCACGGTGAGTTGAAGCTGCAATGCCCACGCCAGCAGGTGGCCGATGTGCTCGGCATCCGGGCCCAGCATCTCGGCGCCGAGGAAACGACCGCTGCCGGTGGCCGCATAGACATGCAGCAACCCCTTGTTGCGCAACATCACGCGCGACCGACCCTGGTCCTCGAAGGACGCCTGGCCCACCACGTGTGGCAGGTGGCGCACCGCGCCATGTCCGCCACCGATCACCGCCATCTGCGGATCGGTGAACACCACGCCGAGACCTGCCCGTCGCAACCCGGCACGGACGACCGGATACGATGCCGCGTTCTCGCCCGCGATGCGTCCTTCGTCCGCCGCCTCGTGGAGCAACGGCACCTCGTTGTTGGCGTCACCAGCGATGAAGATGCTGGTGTCGCCGCAACGCAACGTCGTGCGATCGTAGAAGGGCACGCCCTTCGCGTCGATCTGCACCGACGTGTTCTCGAGACCGAGGTTGCGCACGTTCGCGGAACGGCCGGTCGCGGCCAGCAGGTAGGAAAAGCGCTCGACCTGCGTGTTGCCATCGAGTGCGCGATACGTGATCACCACCTCGTCACCGTCGCGTGCCACGTCCGCGTGCGCATCGGTGTCGAGATAGAACTCCTCGCCGAAGTCGCGCCGCGCGACCTCGAGCAGCGCGGGGTCGGACAGCGGGCCCACGCCGCCGCCGCGGCCGAACACCTTCACGCGCACGCCCAGGCGATGCAGCGCCTGACCCAATTCCAGCCCGATCACGCCGGGACCAAACACCGCGACGCTCGAAGGCAGGTCATCCCATTCGAAGACGTCGTCATTGATGACGAGCCGGTCGCCCAGCGCTTTCCATGCGGGCGGGTA
>JANNNM010000427.1:0-1850 GCA_031398535.1 Betaproteobacteria bacterium
AGCCGATCTGGCCGGCGGCGCCGGTGATGGCGACGCGGACGGGTGCTTTCATGAGGGGGGCTCCTGGGGCGTTCAAGGCATGCCGGCCAAGCCGGCTTCGGGGTCGTCGAGGGCGCTATCGAAGTCGATGGTGCGATGCAACAACCATCGCGTCCATCGGTGTGCGCCCGGCAGGGCGGCACGGTCCGACTGCGTTGCGGCATTCTAGGCGCCGGGAGGGGCAACTGTCAATGGACTCTTATATCTTATACAAGACAACCTTATGCATGATATAAGATAGCGTATGGACAGGCCGCGCCCGGCTGCCGATAATCGCCCGAACAATTGCCTGCCGTGACCGCCGACGCCCCCAACTCCGCCGTTCCTTCCTTCGCGCCACTGTACCTGCAGATCAAGGCGCTGCTGGAGGAACGCCTCGACGCCCGCGAATGGCGGCCGGGCGAAGCCATTCCGTCGGAAATCGAGCTGGCGCGGCGTTTTGGCGTGTCGCAGGGCACGGCGCGCAAGGCCGTGGATGCGTTGGCGGCCGACAACCTGGTGGTCCGCCGGCAGGGCAAGGGCACGTTCGTCGCGACGCATACGGAAGAACGCGCATCGCTCTTCCGGTTCCTGCGGATTCGCCATAACGGCGGCAAGGACATTGCGCCCACCAGCCGGTTGCTGGACGTCCGGCGGGCCAAGGCGGGTGCCGACGTGGCGCGCGTGCTGGCGCTAAGGGTGGGCGATCCGGTGCTGGTGCTGCGCCGCGTGCTCGACTACGACGGCGCGCCGATCGTCCTCGATGAAATCACGTTACCTGCGGCGCTGTTCCGCGGCCTCACCAAGGCACGCTACGACGCTTACCGCGGGTCGATGTACGCGTTCTTCGAGTCGCAGTTCGGCGTGCGGATGCTGAAGGCGCAGGAAAAGATTCGCGCGGTGCCCGCTGACGCCGCGACGGCCGAAATCCTGGGCGTCATGACCGGCACGCCGCTGCTGGCGGTGGACCGCATCACGCTGACCTATGGCGACCGCCCGGTGGAAATGCGGCGAGGTCTGTGCGCGACATCGGCCTTCCACTATCTCAACGAGCTTTTGTGACGTTGGTGTTGCCGCATGGACACGGTGCCGCGGCGCCGTGACAACGGTGTTTGTCAATGCGGCGACTGGCGGGGAGGCAGGCGGAAAGGCTATAATTTGTGTGCTGCGCAACAAATGCAGCTTTAGCGTGCCGCACCCTCACTTCTGCCCAACCTTGCAACATTTCCATATCTCCTGACCCCATGGCCGCGCTGGAACGCCCCGCTGCTCGACCCCGTCCGGTTTACCTGAACCTGTTGGCGATCCGGCTGCCGTTACCGGCGTTCGTGTCGATCATGCACCGGGTCAGCGGCACCGTGCTGTTCCTCGTCGGGATTCCGCTGCTGCTGTGGGCCGTGCAGCGCGCGCTGGTGTCGCCCGATGCGTGGGCGCAAATGCGCGTGATGGTCGCGCATCCGTTCGGCAAGCTGGTGCTGGTCGTGGTGGCATGGGCGTACCTGCATCATTTCCTGGCCGGCATCCGGCACCTGCTGATGGACCTGCACATCGGCGTGAACCTGCAGGCGGGGCGGCTGTCCGCCGCCGTCGTACTGGTCATCTCATTGCTGCTGACGCTGGGCGTGGTGATCCGGCTATGGTGACCGGCAACCGCGTTCCCGTCGGCGCGCACTACGGTTGGCGCGATTGGCTGTCCCAGCGCATCACCGCCGTGGTCCGGAGTGGGGGAGTGCACCGCGGTGCGCAAGTGGTGAACGCAACGGGCAAGTTCCTCATTCCCGGGCTGTGGGACATGCACAGCCACAGCATCGATCGATGGGAGTACTCGTCGC
>JANNNM010000457.1:0-5995 GCA_031398535.1 Betaproteobacteria bacterium
CGACACCGTCACGCCGCTGCACGAACCGGTGTTGGTGCCGCTGATCGCGACACCGGCGGGCATCGTGTCGGTGAAGGGCGCGGTCAGCGTCATCGGCGCGGCCGAGGGATTCCCCAGCGTGAGCGTCAGCGTCGCCCTGCCGCCCACGGCGATGCTCGCCGGAGCAAACGCCTTGGACAACGACGGCCCGCCTGCCGCCGCGGTAATCGTCAGCGGTGCGCTGGCCGCCGCAGCATTCCCCGCGCTGGTCTGCAACGGGCCGGTCGTATTGATCACCGTGCCCGGCGTGACCGACGTCATGGTCGTCACGATCGTGCCGCCGCCGGCAGGAATGGCGGTGCCGCTGGCCTTGGTCACCGTCGACGCGGTGATCGTGACTCCGGTGCAGGTGCCGGTATTGCCACCCACCGTGGTCACGCCCGCCGGCATGGCGTCGACGAAGGCCGCGGCCAGCGTGATCGGTGCGGCGCCGGTGTTGCCGAGCGTGAGCGTCAGCGTCGCGTTGGCTCCGGCGATGATCGTCGCGGGCTCGATCGACTTCGCAAGCGATGTGCCGCCCACCGGTGCCGTGATGGTCAGCGCGGCACTTGCGGCCGGCGTGGAGCCGATCGTGGTTTCGAGCATGCTGGTCGTGTTGACGACCGAGCCCGGCGTGGTTGATGTGATCACGACGATAATCGTGCAGCCCCCGGGAGCCAGCGTGGCGCCTGCAGGCAACGTGATCGACGACGGCGTCACCACGACACCGGTGCACGTTCCCGTGTTCGTGGAAGTTGTCGTGACGCCTGCGGGCATCGCATCGGTGAACGGCGACACCAGGCTGACGGCAACGGGGTTGGGATTGCCGAGCGTCAGCGTCAATACCGACGCGCCGCCCGGCGCAATCGACGCCGGCACCATCGACTTCGCGAGCGTCGTTGCCGTGGCGGTGTTGGTCAGCGCGAAACTGGCGGTGGCCGCCACGCCCGTCACGCCGGCAATGGCGATGAAGGGTCCGGGATTGGCATTGGCCGTGACTGCCGGCGACGTCGCGACGCCACCGCCGTTGGTAACGGCGCTGGCGGTCAGGACGGTCCCCGCGAACGTGCCCGATGATCCTGACGGCGGCAGCGTGAACGTGACCGTCGCGCCGGCGAGCACCTGGCCGCCCGCGTCGCGCACCTGCGCTTGCAGCGGCGCCGCAAAGGCGGTGGTGATGACGGTCGATTGCGGCGCACCGTTCAGCGCCGCGATGGAGGCCGGGGCCGGGCTGCCGTTCTGCAGGTTCACGGGGACGACGGTGCCGTTGACCAGCGTGGCGTTCAGCACATATGCGCCCGGCGTGCCGTTGGCGGTGGCCGTCACCTGCGCGATGCCCTGCGCGTTGGTGATCGCAGTCGTGGTGGAAAGGGTCGCCGATGCGCCGCTTCCGGGCACCGCGAAGGTGACCGTCACGCAGGGCAGCGGCGCGCCGCCGCCGTCGGTGGCGAGGATCTCGATGGCGAGGGGGAACGCGGTGTTGGGCGCCGTGGTCTGGTTGTTGCCCGTTGCCACGCTGCCCCCGGTGGCCGTGCCCGCGCCGAGGTTGCTCCAGTTCGCCACGTAATTGGCACCGAAGTTGTACGTCTGCACGATCGACCGCGCCATCTTGGTCACCGGGCCGAACGACGTGTCGCCCTGCGCCAGGCTCGTCTGCACGTAGACCTGCGCGCCATTGATGAAGAAGCGGAGCTCGGTGCCGGTGAACACCGTGCACACGTCGTTCCACTGGTCGTAGGTCACCGGCGTCGCGAGATCGACCTGGCCGATGTTGCCATCGAAGACGCGATAGCGGCCGGTGCCGCCGGCGTTCAGCGGATCGGTCGGGCTCGCGTTGGAAAAGCCGAGGATTGGAAACAGGTTGCACGCGGAAGCCGCGCAGACGTCGCCGCCGGTGGCGGGCGAGATGACGCCCCACATGTCGGCGCGCCGGTTGAGCAGCGCATTGCCCGGATTGGTCGTGGCCCACGCCGACGGCAGGTAGACACTGCCGTACTGCACCGCATAGCCCGGCAGGTCGAGCTGGATGCCGCGGCCCTGGGTGTTGTAGAAGGCGCTGGAATACGCCGGTGGACGATTGGCCTGGCTGTCACTGCTCGACAGCGCGGCGGCCAGGGTGTTGGCGCGTCCGTTGACGGTACCGGCATTGGTGAAGCCCGCGGGCGCATAGCGATCGACTTCCCACAGGCCAGCGCCGCTGCCGAGCGGATAGGTCGGGAACAATCCGGCGTGAACTGCCGTTGCACCGCACATCGCGGCCAGCACCAAGCCACGGGCCAACGCTTTCAGACACCGCATTTGCACATCCCTGCTTGAAGAGTCAAAGGCTGGCGGTCGCCTCGGCTGCGGCCACCTTCGCCATTGCCCATTCCAGCGCGGCCCCGTGCCCGGGATCGAAAGTGTCGGCGACCGTGGATCGCAACCACGTCAACTGGCGCTTGGCCAATTGGCGCGTCGCCGCGATCCCCTGTTCGCGCAGCTCTCGCCCATTGATCGATCCTTCCAGCAAGTTCCATGCCTGTCGGTAGCCTACACACCGCATCGACGGCAACTCGGGCGACAATTCGAAACGTTCGCGCAATGCGCGCACTTCATCCACCAGTCCCTGCGCCAGCATCGTGTCGAAGCGCTGCGCGATGGCAGCGTGCAGCGCGGCGCGATCGCCGGGAACCAGCGCGAGCGCGATCGTCCGGCCCGGCAACGCGGACACCATCGCGCGATGTCCATGCAGTACCGACAACGGTTGTCCGGTGACGCGAAACACCTCGAGTGCGCGCTGGATGCGCTGCGCATCCAGCGGCGGCAGGCGCGCGGCGGTGACGGGGTCGACGCGCGCAAGTTCGGCGTGCAGCGCGGGCCAGCCTTCGCGCGCCGCTTGCGCATCGAGGGCCGCGCGCACCGCCGGGTCAGCTACCGGCAACGCCGACAATCCCTGCTGCAGCGCCTTGAAGTAAAGCATCGTGCCGCCGGCCACGATCGGCATCTTGCCGCGTGCGCGAACGTCGGCGACGGCCGCCTGTGCATCGCGGACGAACATCGCAGCGGAATACGCCTGCGTCGGGTCGAGCAGGTCGAGCAGGTGGTGCGGCACGGCGGCCTGCTCGTCGCGCGATGGCTTGGCGGTGCCGATGTCCATGCCGCGATAAACCTGTGCCGAGTCGACCGACACGATCTCGCCGCCGAAGCGCTGCGCCAGCGCCATCGCCAGCGCGCTCTTGCCGGACGCGGTCGGGCCCATCAGCAGGATGGCGGGGCGCACGCTGCAACGGCGGCCTAGCGGCCGCGCAGGAACAGCCGGTCGAGATCCGGCAGCGGCAGCTGGTACCACGTGGGGCGGCCGTGGTTGCATTGCCCGGCCCGCTCGGTGGCCTCCATCTGCCGCAGCAGCGCATTCATCTCCGGCACCGTCAGCGCGCGGTTGGCGCGCACGGCGCCGTGGCAGGCCATCGACGACAGCATCTCGTCGCGCCGCGCCGTCAGCGCGGCGCTGCCGCCGAACTCGCGCATGTCGAGCAGCACCGCGCGCGCCAGCGTGACCGGGTCGGCGTCGGCCAGCGGGGCGGGCACGCCACGCACGGCCAGCGTGGCGGGCCCAAGCGCCGTCAGCGCGAAGCCCAGGGCTTCGAGCGCCTCCGCATTGTCTGCGGCCGTGGCCACTTCCAGCGGTTCTGCGGCAAAGGTGGCGGGCACCAGCAGCGGCTGCACCGGCAGCGATGCATCGAACGACGTCTTCAACCGCTCGTAGACGATGCGCTCGTGCGCGGCGTGCATGTCGACGACGATCAGGCCCGCGCGGTTCTGCGCGAGGATGTAGATGCCGTGCAGCTGCGCCAGCGCGAAACCAAGCGGATGCGCATCGTCGCTCGGCAATGCTGGCGCGGCAGCGTCGCGCGCGCCGAAGAGTCGCGCGTAGAACGGCGATGGCTCGCCGGTGCCGGTCATGGGCGCGCCTGGTGCCGGCCAGGCCAGCGCGGATTGCGTGCCTTGCGCAGCCGCCCCACGCCATCCGGACGCCGGTCCGTGCGTGCTGTCGTCGGCGCGGCCGAAGGCCGGCTGGATCTGCGCCGCGACGAGGCCAAGCCGCTCGGTCGCCGAGTTGGCGGGTTGCTCGGCGGCGTTGGCGGCCAGCGCGCGCTCCACCGCATGCCGGACGAATTGGTGGATGGCGCCGGCATCGCGGAAGCGCACCTCCACCTTCTGCGGATGCACGTTGACGTCCACGCGCCGCGGATCGATCGTCAGCCACAACGCATAGGCCGGCTGCCGGTCGTGGTGCAGCACGTCGCGATAGGCCTCGCGCAGCGCATGCTGCAGCACGCGGTCGCGGACGAAGCGGCCATTGACGAAGCAGTACTGCGCCGCGCGTTGCGTCGCATGCGCCGGCCGCACCGCAAAGCCGGTCAGCGCAATATCGGGCGTGCTGACGTCCACGCGCGCCGATTGCGCGACGAACTCGTCGCCCAGCAACTGCTCGACGCGCGCCTGCCGCCCCGCCGCCGTCAGGCGCTGCGTGACGCGGCCGCTGTGCTGCAGCGTGAACGCCGTCACCGGATGCGCCAGCGCGATGCGGCGGAACGCCTCGTCGCAGTGGCCCCACTCGGTGGCATCGGTGCGCAGGAACTTGCGCCGCGCCGGCGTGTTGAAGAAGAGTTCTTCCACCGTCACCGATGTTCCTGCCGCCAGCGCAGCGGGCGCGATGGCGCTGGCGGTGCCGCCCTCGACATCGATGCGCCAGGCGTGCGGCTTGCCCGCGGCGCGCGACACCAGCGCCAGCCGCGACACCGATGCGATGGAGGCCAGAGCCTCGCCGCGAAAGCCGAGCGACGCGATGGCTTCGAGATCGAGCACGGATGTGATCTTGGACGTGGCGTGCCGCGCGACCGCCAGCGGCAGGTCCTCGCGGTCGATGCCGCGGCCGTTGTCCGCAACGCGCAAGCGCTTGATGCCGCCCTGCACGACGTCGACGTCGATCTGCGTGGCGCCGGCATCGAGCGCGTTCTCCAGCAACTCCTTCAACGCCGCGGCCGGCCGCTCCACCACTTCGCCGGCCGCGATCTGGTTGATCAGCAGGTCCGGCAACGCGTGGATAGTCCCCATCAGCGGACGAGACCCTGCGACCAGCGCGCGTAGACCCCATCGGCCACCTCGCCCAATGCGGCGAGGCGGGTGTCGAGGTCACTCTGGATATCGGCGGCGCTCTGCCGGTGGGCGCTCGAACGCGCGGGCAATTCCTCCGGGCTGACGCGGCACCACGTTTCCACCAGCTCGCGCGTCATCTCGATGTGGCACTGGAAGCCGACATGGCGGTCGTCGATGATGAAGCCCTGGTTGACGCTGTAGTCGTTGGTCAGCACGCGCGTGGCCATGGGCGGCAGGTCGAAGGCATCGTAGTGCCATTCGAACGCGGGGAAGCGCGGCAGGCCGCCGAACCAGTCGCGGCGGGCGCCACGATCGCAGACGTCGACATGCAGCCAGCCGATCTCCGGCGCGCGCATCTGTGCCACCTTGGCGCCCAGCGCCTTCGCCATCAGCTGGCCGCCCAGGCAATGGCCGATCACCGGCACGCCGTCGCCCATTGCGTCGCGCAGCAGGCCGCACAGCGGGTCGACCCACGGCAGCTTGTCGTTGACGCTCATCGGCCCGCCCATCATGCCGATGCCCGAGAAGCGTGCCGCGTCGTCCGGGACCGGCGCGCCCTCGTCGAGCGCGATCAGTTCCCAGGGCACGTCGTGGCGCGCAAGCCAGTCGCCGAAGCGGCCCGGCGACTCGGTGGCGGAGAAACGGAAGACGGCGACAGGAAGCATGGCCGATTCTAGCAGCCGGCCCGCCGCGGGCCGATGCCGCCGCGCCCCGGCCTACATCTGCTTGAAGAGATGCGTGAACTGGCGCGAGATCGGCAGCTTTTCCTGCCGGTTCTTGAACAGGATGAACTGGCGCTCGGCATCCTCGCGCAGCACGCCGGCCACGGCATCGAGGT
>JANNNM010000356.1:0-3402 GCA_031398535.1 Betaproteobacteria bacterium
GGTTCCCGGCCAGACCAAACACGCTATTTTGCCAGTTTGCGGGCCAGGAAGTCCAACCGGTCCTGTCCCCAGAAGAGTTCGTCACCAATGACATAGGTGGGTGCACCGAAAACCTGACGATCGATCGCATCCTGCGAACACGCCTCGTAGGCCTTCGCGATGTCGGGCGACGACGCACGCGCGGCCAGCGCCGCACCATCCTGTCCCAGCGCAGTGGCGATGGCCATCAGCGTAGCCGCATCGCCGATATCGCGCTCCTCCGCCCAGCGCGCGCGCATGATCGCGCCGGCCAGGGCCAGCGCATCGTCCGCACTGCGCTCGCGGGCCGCCAGGATGAAATGGGACGCGAGCTCCGGACCCGACGCAATGAACTTCGGGTTGATGTTGATCGGGATGCCGAGGTGCTCGCGCCACCGTGCGACTTCCTGCAGCCGGTAAGCCTGCCGCTGCGGCGCGCGCTTGGCGAGCGGCAAGCCACCGGAGACGGGGAACACCTTCGCCATGTCCATCGGCTTCACCACCACCGTTGCGCCATGCTGGCGCGCCAGCGCGACGAAGCGGTCGTGGCCGAGGTATGCCCAAGGCGATACCGGCGTGAAGAAATACTCGATCGTCTTGGACATCGCAGGACCCTTCGTGGCAATCAGACCGTGAACGCGTTGGCGAGGCGCTTTTTCACGGCGACATTCTGCAACCGGACATAGACCGGCAAGCCGTTGCGGAACGGCGGCGGATCCTCGCCCAGCATCAGCGGCCGCAGGTAGGCCCGCGCCTTCGCCGTGATGCCGAAGCCATCGCGGGTGATGAATGCGCGCGGCAGCATCTTCTCCACATTGGCCACTTTGGCCAAGGGTGCAACGTCGATCTTCCAGCGATACGGCGCAGCGGACGTGCGGATGATGGCCGGCATCACGGCATTGCGGCCCTGCAGCGCGTACTCAACCGCCGCCTTGCCGACGGCGTAGGACTGCAGCACGTCGGTCTTCGACGCCAGATGCCGCGCCGAGCGCTGCAGGTAGTCGGCCACCGCCCAGTGATACTTGTAGCCCAGCTTGTCGCGCACCAGCGCGGCGATCAGCGGCCCCACGCCCCCCAGCTGCGCGTGGCCGAACGCATCCTTCGTCCCCACTTCCGCCATCAGCGCGCCCTGCGCATCGAGCAGGCCTTCGGACACGCCGATGCAGCAATACCCGAAGCGCTTGACCCTGGCATCGACGGCGGCCATGAACTTCGCCTCGTCGAAGCGCACTTCCGGGAACAGCAGCACCAGCGGGATCGGCGTGTCGGCATCGTCGGCCATGCCCACGGCCGCCGTGATCCAGCCCGCGTGGCGGCCCATCACTTCCAGCACGAAGATCTTGGTCGAGGTGCGCGCCATCGACGCCACGTCGAACGCCGCTTCACGCATCGACGTGGCCACGTACTTGGCCACCGAGCCGAAGCCCGGGCAGTTGTCGGTGATGGGCAAATCGTTGTCGACGGTCTTGGGCACATGCACGGCCACCAACGGGTAGCCCAACGCGGAGGCAATCTGCGACACCTTGAGGCAGGTGTCGGCCGAGTCGTTGCCGCCGTTGTAGAAGAAGTAACCGATGTCGTGCGCGCCGAACACTTCCAGCAACCGCTCGTACTGCGCGCGCGGTTCTGATCGAGGCCCTTCAGCTAGTAGCGGCACGAACCGAACGCGCCCCCCGGTGCGTAGCGCAGCGCCGCGATCGCGCGCGCGGTTTCGCGGCTGGTGTCGTTCAGGTCTTCGGTCAGCGCGCCGATGATGCCGTTGCGGCCGGCGTATACCTTGCCGATCCGGTCACGATGGAGGCGCGCCGTTTCGATGACACCGGCAGCGCTGGCGTTGATGACGGCGGTCACGCCACCGGACTGTGCATAGAAGGCATTGCGGCGGGTCATGACGGAATCTCGCTGGCGTTGACGCGTGACGGACTACGACTTGAGCGCGGCCAGGCACGCATCGCGCACGGCCTCCATGCTGCCCACGCCCGCCACCTTGCGGTACTGCGGCGCCCCGGGCGTGCCGGCCGCGCTCCATCGCGAGTAGTACTCGACCAGCGGCTCGGTCTGCCGGTGATACACGGCAAGGCGGTTCTGCACGGTGGCCTCGCGGTCGTCCTCGCGCTGGATCAGGTCTTCATTGGTGAGGTCGTCCTTGCCCGCGACCTTCGGCGGATTGAACGTGACGTGATAGGTGCGGCCGGACGCCACATGCACGCGGCGGCCGCTCATCCGCTCGACGATCGCCGAATCGGGCACCGCGATCTCCAGCACATAATCGATGCGCACGTCGGCGGACTTCATCGCCTCGGCCTGCGGAATCGTGCGCGGGAACCCGTCGAAGAGATAGCCATTGGCGCAATCGGGCTGCAGCAACCGGTCGCGCACGAGGCCGATGATGATGTCGTCGGAGACAAGCGCCCCGCTGTCCATGATCTGCTTGGCCGCCAGACCGAGCGGCGTGCCCGCCTTGACGGCCGCGCGCAGCATGTCGCCGGTGGAGATCTGCGGAATGCCGTAGGCGTCCTTGATGGCGGTGGCCTGGGTGCCCTTGCCCGCGCCGGGCGGTCCGAGAAGGATCAATCGCATGTCGTTGGCTGCTGCAGGTTGGAGTATCGGGTGAGAGTGCCGGGCGGCGCGTCTGCATTGCGCGCGGTGACGCAGCGGCGAGACGGCGGGGCCGATGGATTCTCGCCGCATTCGCAGGAGCGGTCAACGCGCGTCACCCGGCTTGCCCCTGCGCAAACAGCGCGCGGACCTTCGCCAGGTCTTCCGGCGTGTCGATGCCAGGAGCCGGCGTGCCGTGCGTGATCTCGACGACGATGCGGTAGCCATGCCACAGCGCGCGCAATTGCTCCAGCGCCTCGAAGCGTTCGATCTGGGCCGGCGCCAGCGTGGGATACGCGCGCAGGAATGACGTGCGATAGGCATAGAGCCCGTAATGCCGGAACACCGGCAGGCCGTCCGGCAACACGGCGCGGTTGCCCGCATACGCATCGCGCGCCCACGGGATGGGGGCGCGGCTGAAGTAGAGCGCGTCGCCCTTCGCATCGAGCACGACTTTCACCACATTCGGATTGAAGGCCTCGGCGGGATCGTCGAGTGGATGACACGCGGTGGCGATCGCGGCGTCGGGCCGCGCAGCCAGCAGGTCCGCCATGCGCCGCATCAGCACCGGATCAAGCAGCGGTTCGTCGCCCTGCACGTTGACGACGATCTCGTCGTCGCGCGCAGGCCGAGCTGCACGGCGGCCTCGGCCAGCCGGTCGGTGCCGGTCAGGTGGTCGTCGCGCGTCATGCACACGTCGATGCCGTGCGCCGCGACGGCTGCGCGCACGCGCTCGTCGTCGGTGGCCACCACGACGCGCGCGGCGCCGCTCTGCATCGCGCGCTC
>JANNNM010000498.1:0-1035 GCA_031398535.1 Betaproteobacteria bacterium
CAAGTGAAACGCGGGGAGGTGTGGTGGGTGGACTTCGATCCTGCAGTGGGGGGAGAGGTCCGCAAGACGCGCCCTGCCGTCATTGTGAGCAATGACGCGGCGAACACCGCGCTCAATCGCGTCCAGGTCGTTCCGCTGACCAGCAACACCGGCAAGCTCTATCCGGGAGAAGCCACCGTAACCGTCGACGGGCAAGCCAGCAAGGCGATGGCGGACCAGATTGCGACGGCGGCCAAACAGCGTTTGCGCAATCGCATAGGCATCCTGTCGCGTGACGACATGCGCCAAGTGGAAAAGGCCATCAAGATTCAGCTGGGCATGACGCTTTAGCGGTGTTCGCTTCATTCGGTGAATGCCAGCGGCGATCTACAATAGCGCCCTCCATGCCCGCCTTTCCCGCCCCCACCGGGCGCCCCTTCGGCCCCGTCGAACCGCAGCTGGCGCGCTTCACTGAACCTCTCGCGCTGGCCTGCGGCCAGTGGCTGCCCGAATATGAACTTGCCTACGAGACCTACGGCAAGCTCAATCCCGACGCCTCCAATGCCGTGCTGGTGTGCCATGCGCTGAACGCATCGCATCACGTGGCGGGCACGTACGGCGACGACCCGGACAGCCTCGGCTGGTGGGACAACATGATCGGCCCGGGCAAGCCGCTCGACACCGATCGTTTCTTCGTCGTGGGCGTCAACAACCTGGGTAGCTGCTTCGGTTCCACCGGGCCGATGTCGACGAACCCGGCCACCGGTTCATCGTGGGGCAGCGATTTCCCGCTGGTGACGGTGGAAGACTGGGTGGATGCGCAGGCGCGGCTGGCCGATCGCCTCGGCATCGCGCAGTTTGCCGCCGTGATGGGGGGCAGCCTGGGCGGCATGCAGGCGCTGGCGTGGGCCATCCGCTATCCGCAGCGCATCCGGCATGCGCTGGTGATTGCCGCCGCGCCCAATCTCTCGGCGCAGAACATTGCGTTCAATGAAGTCGCCCGACAGGCCATCCTGACCGATCCGGATTTCTTCGACGGCCACTACGCGAAGAACA
>JANNNM010000538.1:0-1226 GCA_031398535.1 Betaproteobacteria bacterium
GCCGCACGACCGACCAGGAAATCTTCGACATCCAGTTCGGACTGCACCTCGTCCTCTCGACAAAGACGACGGCCGCCGACTTCGCGAGCCTGGAGCAGTGGAAGAATCGGATCCGCGACCAGGTAATCATCGCCGTGCGCAGCGCCGAGCCGAAGGACTTCGCCGAGCCGGACCTGCGTACAGAATCGTCGGGATGCACGACGCGAACGTGGACCGATACGCGCCCATGTTGGCGTTGGTCACCCCGCGCAACGCCAGGAACTTGCCGTCCTTGTCCATCGCCAGCTCGGCGTGGGTGACATGGTCGCGGCCATGCGCGTCCGAGACGAAGGCCTCGCTGCGGTCGGCCGCCCACTTGATGGGACGGTTCACCTTCTTCGACGCCCACACCATCGCGGTTTCTTCGCCGTACAGGTAGATCTTGGAGCCGAAGCCGCCGCCCACATCCGGCGCGATCACGCGCACCTTGGTCTCCGGCAGGCCCAGCACGAAGGCCGTCATCAACAGGCGCTCGACGTGCGGATTCTGGTTCGACACGTACAACGTATAGGAATCGGCTGCGCGGTCGTACGACGCCAGCGCGCAGCGCGGCTCGATGGCGTTGGGCACAAGCCGGTTGTTGATGATGTCGAGCTTCGAGATGTGCGCGGCCTTGGCAAACGCCGCTTCCACCGCCGCCTTGTCGCCCAGCGCCCACGTGTAGCACTTGTTGCCGGGCGCCTGCTCGTGGATCTGCGGCGCGCCGGGCTTCAGCGCATCGACGCTATTCACCACTGCCGGCAGCACTACATTATCGACATCGATCAGCTCAGCCGCGTCTTTTGCCTGGTGCAGCGTCTCGGCGATGACCAATGCCACCTGGTCGCCCACGTAGCGCACCTTGCCCTGCGCCAGCACCGGATGGGGCGGCTCGTTCATCGGCTTGCCGTCGGTGCCGGTGATGAGCCAGCCGCACGGCAATCCGTTCACGCCCGTCAGGTCAGCGCCGGTGAAGATGGCCACCACGCCGGGCGCGGACTTGGCCTTGGCGAGGTCGATGCTGCGGATCTTCGCGTGGGCATGCGGCGAGCGCAGGAACACGCCCTGCGTCTGGCGCACCATGTTCACGTCGTCGGTGTACTGCCCCGCGCCAGTGATGAAGCGCAGGTCTTCCTTGCGGCGTACCGACTGGCCGATCACGCCCGGTTCATTGGCTCCCATCGTCGCCTCCTACTTGGCCATGGTCG
>JANNNM010000367.1:0-4583 GCA_031398535.1 Betaproteobacteria bacterium
CCCAGCGTGGCCAGCGCCGCCGTCAGCGGACGCACCGCGGTGCCGGCGTTGCCGAGGAAGAGGTCGGCGCGGGCCACCGGCAACCGCCCGCCCGTGCCGGCTGTCGCGCTGGCATCGTCGACGCGCACGCCCAGCAGCGCCAGCGCTTCCAGCATCCGGTCCGTGTCGTCGGCGCGCAGCAGGTTGAGCAGCGTCGTGGTGCCTTCCGCCAGCGCGGCGAGCAGCAGCGTGCGGTTGGAGATGCTCTTCGAACCGGGCAGCGTGACCGCACCGGCCGCGTGCTGTGCCGGCGGCAGCGGCAACTGCGCCGGGAATGCAGGCGACGATGTCATGGTCAGTCGCCGTCCCGGGCGACGGGCTGCTGCCTCTGCCGTTCCCAATCGCGCCGCGCGGAGCTGGCCTGCGCGAACAACGCCGCCAGCGCTTCGCCGTCACCATCTTCCAGCAACGCGCGCGCATGGGCCAGGGCAGCCCCGTACTGGTCGAGTTCGCGCAGCAACGAGGTTCGATTGGCCAACGCGATGTCGCGCCACATCTCGGGCGAGCCCCCGGCAATCCGCGTGAAGTCGCGAAAGCCGCTGGCCGCATGTTCAAAGTAGGCCGCCGCATCCGGCCTTGCGGCAAGATCGGCGACCAGCGTGAACGCGAGCACGTGCGGCAGGTGCGACACCGCCGCGAAGATCGCGTCGTGCCGCGCCGGTGCCAGTACGCCCACGCGCGCGCCGCATGCGGTCCACATCGCATGGACTTTCGCCGCAGCCGCGGGTGCCGTGTCCGCCGTCGGCGCAAGAATGACGCTGCGCCCGGCGAAGAGTCCAGGAAACGCCGCAGCCGCCCCGGTATGTTCGGTGCCGGCGATCGGATGGCCGGCGACGAACTGCGATGCGGCTGCGCCGAGGTTCGCCTGCGCGGCGGCGATGACATCCTGCTTGGTGCTGCCGGCGTCGGTGATCACGGTGGCCGGGCCGACGGTGCCCGCCAGCGCGCGGAACAAGGCCGGGAATTGCGCCACGGGAGTGGCCAGCAGCACGACGTCCGCATCTGCGGCCTCGCGCGTCCAGTCGCCGGCGAGCGTGCAGCCGCGATCGATGATGCCACGTGCCAGCGCCACGTCGAGGTTGTCCTGCGTGCGGCCGATGCCGACGATCTCGCCCACGGCACCTGCACGCCGCAACGCCATCGCGCACGAGCCGCCGATCAAGCCCACGCCGACGACGACGAGCTTGCCGACTACCGGTGGCGTGCCGGCCACAGGCTCAACACCGCTGCGCGCAATGCATCACGGCCGCAACGCGATCGCGAGCGCGGCCAGGAAGCGCGTGTTTTCCTCCGGCAAGCCGACGGTGATGCGCAGCCACTCGGGCAATCCGTAGTTGCCCACCGGACGCACGATGACGCCCTGTGAGAGCAGCGACGCATTCACGCGCGCCGCATCGCCCACCTTGGCCAGAACGAAGTTGCCATGCGACGGCAGGTAAGGTATCCGAAGCGCATCGAGCCCCGCACCGATCTGCGTGCGCCCGGTACGATTGAGCGCGCAGCTTTCCTCGACATAGGCGGTATCGGCCAGCGCTGCGATGGCCGCAGCCTGCGCCAGCGCATTGACGTTGAATGGCTGGCGCACGCGATTCAGCATGTCCGCCACCGCGGGCGCGGCCACGCCATAACCCACGCGCAACGCGGCCAGACCATAGGCCTTGGAGAACGAGCGCGACACCAGCAGGTGCGGATACTTCGTGGTCCACGCGGCGCTGTCTGCGCGTTCCTCGGGCTGCAGGTACTCGTTGTAGGCCTCGTCGAGCACCACCAGTACATCGCGCGGCACCGCGGCGATGAACGCCTCGACCTCGGCCGGCGGCAACCATGTGCCCGTCGGGTTGTTCGGATTGGCGATAAAGACAATGCGCGTGCGTGGCGTGATCGCCGCAAGCATCGCCGGCAGGTCATGCCCGTAGTCGCGCGCCGGCACCACGATGCCGTTCGCGCCGCGCGCCTGGGTGGATAGCGGGTACACGGCAAACGCATGCGCGGCAAACACGGCATCGTCGCCCGGCCGCAGGTACGCCTGCGTCGCGAGTTCGAGGATGTCGTTCGACCCATTGCCCAGGACCAGCTGTGAGGGATCGACGTTCAGCCGTTGCGCCAGCGCGGCCTTCAGCGCAAACCCGTTGCCGTCCGGATAGCGCGTGAGATCCTGCGCGGCGGCCGCGATGGCATCCAGCACGCGGCGGCCGGGACCGCGCGGATTTTCATTGGACGCGAGCTTGACGATGGTGGCAGGGTCGAGGTTCATCTCGCGCGCGAGATCGTCGACCGGCTTGCCCGGCACGTAGGGCGCGATCCCGCGGATGTGGTCGGGCGCGACGGGGGAAGGTGCAGTCATCGGTGGCGCAGGCTTTCAGTCGAGGGCGGCGGGATAGGAGCCCAGCAGCTTCAAAAATGGCGCCTTCGTGGCAAGCTCCGCGAGGGCGGCCGCCACCGGCGGATCGTCGCGATGGCCCACGACGTCGACAAAGAACAGGTATTCCCACAGCCCCGTGCGCGCGGGGCGCGATTCGAAGCGCGACATCGACACGCCATGCCGCGCCAGCGGTTCGAGCAACTCGACGACGGCACCCGGACGATTGGGACAGGACATGACCAGCGACGTCGCGTCGCGGCCCGAGCGGCCGATCTTCTGCCGCCCCAGCACCCAGAAGCGCGTGGTGTTGTTGGGTTCGTCCTCGATGTGCGGCGCCAGCGTGGCAAGGCCGTAGATCGCGCCGGCATTTTCGCCCGCGATGGCCGCCGCACCCGGTTCCGCCGCAGCGAGGCGCGCGGCCTCGGCGTTGCTGGCCACCGCGATGCGCGGCACCGCCGGCAGGTTCCGCGCCAGCCACTGCACGCATTGGGCCAGTGACTGCGCGTGTGAATAGACCTTGGTGACCTTGTCGAGCGCACCCGCATGGGACAGCAAATTTTGCTGGATGCGCAGCTTCACTTCGCCGCACACCGAAAGATCCGTCGTGCACATCAGGTCGAGCGTGCGGCCGACCGCGCCTTCGGTCGAATTCTCGACCGGCACGACCGCGAAATCGGTCTGGCCGCTGTCGAGCGCACGGAAGATCTCGTCGATGGTGGGCAGCGGCATCGGTTCGACCGCGCTGCCGAAATGCCGCCCCACCGCAGCGTGACTGAATGTACCTGCGGGCCCGAGATAGCCGATGCGTAGCGGCTGCTCAAGCGCCAGGCACGCCGACATCACCTGCCGGAACACGGCGGTGACTGCCGCGTTGGACATCGGCCCGCTGTTGGCGGCCGTGACGCGCGCCAGTACCTGGGCTTCGCGCTCCGGCCGATAGGCCGCTACGCCACCCTTCAGCTCGCCGATCGTCAGCGCATGCCGCGCGCGCTCGTTGAGGCGCGCCAGGATGTCGCTGTCCAGCGCATCGATGGCGGCACGATGCCGCGCGATCTCCGCTTCGGCATCGGGCTTGCTCGTCGGCGCGCTCACCTCGACCCCTTACGTGGCGGCATCGACACCGTCGTCATCCGTCTCGACCACGCGCTCCAGACCCGCCAGCTTCTCGCCTTCGCCCAGGTTGATCAGCGTGACGCCCTGCGTCGAACGGCTCATCTCGCGGATGGCCTTGACCGGGGTACGGATCAGCACGCCGCCCGTGGAGATGAGCATCACCTCGTCGTCCGGATGCACCAGCGCCGCCGCCACGACCACGCCGTTGCGCTCGGATTGCTGGATCGCGATCATGCCCTTGGTGCCGCGGCCATGGCGCGTGTACTCGACGATGGGCGTGCGCTTGCCGTAGCCGTTTTCCGTAGCCGTCAGCACTGATTGTTGCTCGTCGATGGCCACCAGCATCGAGATCACGCGCTGCTTTTTCTCGAGCATCATGCCGCGCACCCCGTGCGCGTTGCGGCCCATTGGGCGCACGTCGTTCTCGTCGAAGCGCACCGCCTTGCCGCCGGAGCTGAACAGCATCACGTCGTGCGTGCCGTCCGTCAGCGCCACGCCGATCAGCGAATCGCCGTCGGTCAGGTCGACTGCGATGATGCCGGACGGACGCGGCCGCGAGAATTCGTCGAGCGTGGTCTTCTTGACCGTGCCCATCGACGTGGCCATGAACACATACTGGTTCTGGGTGAATTCCTTCACCGGCAGGATGGCCGTGATCTTCTCGTTGTCGGCCAGCGGCACCAGGTTGACGATGGGCTTGCCGCGCGACGTGCGCGAGCCCTGTGGCACGTTGTAGACCTTGAGCCAGTAGACGCGGCCCCGGTTGGAGAAGCACAGGATGAAATCGTGCGTGTTCGCGATGAACATCCGGTCGACGAAATCGTCTTCCTTCGTGGCGGTGGCGAGCTTGCCGCGGCCGCCGCGCTTCTGCGCGCGATACTCGTCGACGCGCTGCGCCTTCATGTAGCCGCCGTGCGACAGCGTGACGACCATTTCCTCCGGCGCGATCAGGTCCTCGATCGACAGGTCCACGCCCTGCGCGATGATCTCCGAACGGCGCGCATCGCCGAACTGGTCGCGGATGGTGGCGAGCTCGTCGCCGATGATCGTGGTGACGCGGCCGGGCTTC
>JANNNM010000557.1:0-6901 GCA_031398535.1 Betaproteobacteria bacterium
CGAGGCGCCTCGCCCCGCGCCGGGCCACGACGAACAGACCCCACGACGAACAGTTCACAACCAATCGACCACAGCCCGTTTGGTACGATACGAGTTGAAAGTGCCGACGTACCGGCGACGCAGGAGCCTTCAAGCATGGAAATGACCAACACGCGAATCGTCCCCGCACCGCCCGCAGCCGTGTGGACCGCGCTCAACGATCCGGAAACGCTCAAGGCCTCGATCCCCGGATGCGAGTCGATGGAACGCATCGGCGACGACGAATGGCGTGCGGTGATGGCGGCGAAGGTCGGCCCGGTGTCCGCGCGTTTCTCCGGCACGATGCGAATGACCGAGTCCACGCCGCCCACCGGTTACACGCTCAAGTTCGAAGGGCAGGGCGGTGCTGCTGGCTTTGCCAACGGCGAGGCCAAGGTTTCGCTGGCGCCCACCGAGGGCGGGCAGACCGCGTTGACGTATGCCGTGAAGGCCCAGGTCGGTGGCAAGCTCGCACAGATCGGTTCGCGACTCATCGACGGCGCCGCCGCCAAGATCGCCGAAGAATTCTTCGAACGATTTTCGCGGCAGGTGGCGCCCGCCGGCGCCGCGTTGCCCGAACCGACGATTGGCGATGGCCGTGACCCCGTTACGGCGCGCTCCAACACCGGGCGCACCATTCGTTACATCGCCATTGCCGGCATCCTGATCGTGATGGCTCTCCTGTATTTCCGCGTGATCAAGTTCTAGCAACAGCATGTGACCCGCCGCGCCATGCGCGCTGGCAGGAGGAACAACGATGGACAGTGTCGATCTCGAAGTCCTGAAGCGCAGCGCCGAATGGCTTGATGCCGGTCGGCGCGTATTGCTGGTCACCGTCGTCAATACGTGGGGCAGTTCGCCACGTCCTGAAGGCGCGATGCTGGCCGTGCGCGACGATGGTCATGTCGTCGGTTCGGTATCCGGCGGTTGCATCGAGGACGACATCATCGATCGCACGCGGCGGCTGGGCATGACCCAGACCCAGGTCGAAGCCGTCACCTATGGCGTGTCCGCCGACGAGGCGCGCCGCTTCGGCTTGCCGTGCGGCGGCACCATCCGCCTGGTCCTGGAGCCGCTCAACAAGGAGAGCGGCATCCTCGCGTTGCTGCGCGAGATCGAAGCGGGGCACCTCGTCGCCCGGCGGCTCGATCTGCTGACCGGCATGACATCGCTGCATCCCGCGCACGCCACCGACGGTCTGGCCTTCGATGGCGCCACGCTCACCACCATCCACGGTCCCCGCTACCGGATGCTGGTGATCGGCGCGTCGCAGTTGTCGAAGTATCTCGCACAGATCGCCGTCGGCCTCGACTACCAGGTGACGATCTGCGACCCGCGCGACGAGTACACCGAGACATGGGACATTCCCGGCGTGACGCTGGTGCGCACGATGCCCGACGACACGGTGAAGGCCATGCGCCTCGACGAGCGTTGCGCCGTCGTTGCCTTGACGCATGACCCCAAGCTCGATGACCTCGCGCTGATGGAGGCGCTGAAGTCACCCGCGTTCTATGTGGGAGCGCTGGGATCGCGGGCCAACAACGAGAAGCGGCGCACACGCCTGCGCGAATTCGACGTCACCGACGCCGAGATCGCGCGCCTGCATGGCCCGATCGGCATCTACATCGGCAGCCGCACGCCGCCCGAGATCGCGATCTCGATCCTGGCCGAGGTCACCGCGGTGAAGAACGGCGTCGCGCTGCCCGAGGCCGCGAAAGTGGCGGGGGCCAAGGCGGGACTGGCCATCTCCGAGGCTTGTCCGCCCGGTTGATTCCCGACCGCTGCACGCCTCCCCGATTTGTCTCGAACCAAGGCGACGGCACGCACCTTCGCGGGGCATCGGCGCGACAAAGGCACGACGCGCATGGTACCGTTGCGGACTTTCGTCCTGTCCTTGTCCCCCATGCGCTTCCAATTTCGCAGTCTCCGCACCATTGTCGTGGTGGCTGCGGCCTTCCTCGCGTCTTCCGTGGTGCTGGCCCAGTCCACTCCGCCGCCGGCACCGGCCGCGGATCCGATGGTCTCCGATTGGCGCAAGGCATGGAGCGCCCCGGAGCCCTGGCGCACCGACCGCTTCTACCTGCAGACCAGCCTCGCCACCGTTCACTTCAGTTCCGACCCCGATCACGTCAATGACCAGAAGCTGATCTATGGCGAGTACCGGATGCCGTATTACTGGCTGGGCGGACAGTGGCTGGCGGGCGCGGCGTTCTTCGACAATTCGTTTGGCCAGGATTCGCAGTTCGTCTTCGGCGGCCTGCTGTGGCGGCCGATCGAGAAGGCGCCGGAGTTCTACGTCAAGGTGGCCGCCGGCATCATCCACGGCTATCGTGGCGAGTTCCAGGACAAGATCCCGATGAACAGCAGCGGATTTGCGCCCGGCATCGTCCCGGCGGTGGGCTACTGCGTCAATCGCTTCTGCGGCGAGATGATCCTCTTCGGGACGGCCGGCATGATGTGGACGCTGGGCATGACGGTGCCCTGACGGTTGCTCAGGGTCGCGGCGACAGACTGATGTCGCCATACAACGCCACCGCAGACTCGCCGGTATTGTCGGCATCGGTCATCAGCGCAATGCCCGCAATGGCGGGCGGGTCTTCGCCGAACGCCCGGCGATAGTCCGCCACGATATCCCGCTCGTAGTCTCGCCATTGCCGCAGATGCTGCGGCCCCGATTCCACCACGAACATCTTGACACGATCGGTAAACGGATTGGCCACGACGGTGCCGACGGGCGCTTTCGTATCCCAGATGTAGTTGAGTCCGGCGTGCGGGGGATACTCGCCGTAGAGAACACGTGCCGCCGTGTACTTCACGCGATCAAGCACCGACATGCGCTCGGGCGCATACCGGAAACTGACATAGATGCGTGCGGGATAGTCGTCCCCTTCCTTCCGCGTCACATCGCCGGCCGCAATGAGGTTCTCAGCCTTCCAGCGCCAGCGCAGCAGCGGACGCTCGGATGCGACAAGGTCGACGGCGCGCAGCAGTCCTGACGCCGACTGGCGGGCCTCTGCGCGCACCACCACGCCGAACTCGGCATCGCGCACCAGCGTGTACTCGGTATGCTGCGGGATGTGCTTGAAGGTCAGCGCCTTCCAGCCAGCGGGTAGCCCGGCGCCTGGTGTCTCGCGCGAAAAGGCCCCCAGTTCCGGCGTGGCCGCGGCTAGCGCACCGGCGGCAAGGATCGCCGCGGCAATCACGATCCAGCCATGCCGTCGGGTGCTGTGCATCAGGAGCACGCGCGCACGCGTTGCCATCGCATGAGGTCGGCATGTTCATCCACATCCCAGGCCACCGGCAACAGGCCGCACCGGATGCCGTCGCGGACGAAGACCGCCATCGTGTCGCGGGCCGTGTGCGGCGTGCTCATGCGCACGCCGTCGAAGCGCAGCGGGACGCGTGACCCCACCAGCACGAAGCCGCCATCCTCCGCCGGTTGCAGGACGGCATCGTGGTCGCGCAGCAGCGCCGCCGCCGCCGCGAGTGCGGCAACATCAAGGACCGGACAGTCCGTGCCGATCAGCAGGACACCGTGGGCGCGCGCACGGCCGCCGGCGAGCGCGTGCTGCATCCGGGCGCCGAGGTCATCCCCGACCTGCAGATGAACGGATGCATGGGCAGCCTTGGCGCACGCAGCGAACCACGGCGTATCGGTGGCGGGCGAACACCACAGTTCCACCGAGCTGATGGCGCCGCTCTCCAGTGCATCCCTCGCGTGCTGCAGTGTGATGGCGGTCAGTTCGCGGTAGCAGGCAGCAGCAGCATCGGCGCCGATCGTAGCGGCCAGGCGGGTCTTGACCGCGCCCGGGACCGGTTCGCGCGCAAACACCTGCAGCGACACGGTGACGGCAACGGTCACGAATAGATCCGCGCCAGGCGCTCCGGGTCGGCACCCAGCGCGTAGGCAAGGCGCAACCGCCACATCATGATGATCGTGCGCCACGGTCCGCGGCGCTCCCATTGCCGGCCCGACGTGATCGCCCGTTGCCGCAGGCATGCCGGCGGCCCGGCGCAACGCTTGAGGCGCTGGGACAGGGCGATGTCCTCCATCAGCGCGATGGGCGGGTAGCTACCGGCGGCCGCAAACGCCGTACGGTCGACGAAGATGGCCTGGTCGCCGGTGGCGATGCCGGTCAGGCGCGACCTTGCATTCATCATCGAGGCCACGAGGCGCAGGATGGGCGGCCGTCCGGCGATGGTGACGTCGAAGCGTCCCCACTTCGCGCCTGCCGTCATGGCGGCGGCGATGGCCGGTACCGCATCAGCAGGAAGCGCCGTGTCGGCATGCAGGAACACGATGACGTCGCCGGTGGCGGCCTTGGCGCCGGCATTCATCTGCATGGCGCGGCCGCGACTGGTCTCGAGCGTGAGGTCGGCCCGCGGCCGCGCCACGGCGACGCTTCCGTCCTCGCTGCCGCCATCGACGACGATCACTTCGTGGCCTTCAGCGCGCCACGATTGCAGGCGATCCAGAATGCCCGCGAGTCCCGGCTCCTCATTCAGCACCGGCACGACGACGGACAGTCGCATCACCTGCACCATCGGCGGTGATTCGGTCGTGCGCACAACATGCGGAATTCAATCGACATCAGCGGATGTCGGCAAAGAAGGCGGGCGGCAGCGCACGCCCCAGGCGCATGCAGACGAGGATGGCAAGCACACGCCCGAAGCTGCGCCATATTCCCATTTGCTCGAACTTGCGCGAACTGGTGACCACCGTGGCGTCGAGGAACACGGGCGATGCCAATACGCGAAGGCGTTGCGAGAGCGCAATGTCTTCGGCAGGCATCAAGGGAAAGCCGCCAGCCCGCGTGAAGGCTTCGCGGCTCACGAACATCGCCTGATCGCCATAGAATGTCTGCGCGTGACGGCAGCGGAAATTGTGCAGCGCCGAGATCATCGCCAACCGCCAATCCTGGCCGGAGAAGCGGTGCCGGAATCCACCGAAGACGAAGCCAGGGGCTGCGGCGGCTGCGGCAATCGCCGTGAAGGCATTGGGTGGCAACCAGGTATCGGCATGCAGGAACAGCAGGACGTCGCCAGATGCAACGGCTGCGCCGGCATTCATCTGGGAAGCACGGCCGCGCGGCGCCTGCAGCACGCAGGTATCGGGATGGCGGCGCACTACCGCTGTGCTGCTGTCGCGGCTGCCGCCGTCCACAGCGATGACCTCGATGGATGCGTGCGCCATCCTCGCCGACGCAACATGCGCCAGGGTGGCGGGAAGGGCCGCCTCTTCGTCGAGGAACGGCAGGATCACCGAGATCTTCATGCGCAATCATCCTGCGCCAGCCGCAGGTCGAGGTCCGCAACGATATCGTCAGGTGTGAGGTCGAATGCGCGCAAGGCGGGGCCGCCTGCATCGATCATTCGGGCCGCCAGTTGGCGGTAAGGCAGGATTCGCCCGGCCAGGGCCGAACCGACCGGCAACGTGGTCGCGAGTCGCGCGAGTTCGGTGACGCCGAAGGCATGGTGGGACGCCTCCTGCGCGCGCAGCAGCCGACGCAACCGGACCAGGCCGACGCGGTGCCGATTCAATCCGGCATCGAGCCGCTGCAACAAGGCATCGCCCAACGCTTCCAGCACGAGTTGCGTGCCGATCACGGTATCGGTGTAGTCGCCACGTTGGGCGGCATCCTCGAGGCGGGCATCGAAGCGGGCATAGGGACAATCTCGAATCACCGGCGCCTCCACTCCTAGACAGGCAGCGGCGGCATCGAAGATTCGCGCATGCAGCGCCTCGTGACGAGCCTGGCTGCGCAGGAAACGCGCGGCGCGGGTATCGCGGGCGATCAGCGCCTGCCGCGCCGCGCTGCGCTGGGCCACGCGCTCACCCAGGGCGAGATGGCGCAGGAAAAGTCCCAGTGCGCGCCTTCTCGCGGCCGGCAGGTCGAGACCGTTCAGCGCAGGCGCCAGTCCCGACATCGTGAAGGCAGTCGAAGGTTTCATCGACAACGGCGGGATGGATTCGGACATCGGCAGGTCAGCGGACGGGGGGCGTGCCATTGAGCGTCCAGTCGTAGTCGATCCAGGTGACCTTGAACGCGTCGGCAGCAAGGCCACGGGCGACCGCGGGATCGCTGGCATAGCGCGCGATGTAGCGTTGCGTGGACCCGGCGCCCTTGAAGTCTTCCTCGAACCACTTGAAGATCTCCGACAGGTTCGCAGTCCTGGCCGGTGCGTCGAAGCGGTTGCGGAACGGGTCGTTGACGAATTGCCGCGCCTGGTCATCGAGCTGCGTGTCAAGCTTCGCCGCCGTGTAGGCCTCGGGCCGAAGAAACGGGCACGACTTCGAGGCGCAGATGATGGCGAAGTGGATCCGCGGCTCGCCCAGCGGCCGGATGACCTTGTGCTCGAGATCGAACAGCGTAATCGACTGGCCATTGAGCGGCCAATCCTTGAATTTGAAGTAGCGCGCGCGGCCGAGCAGCGTCGCTGGCGACAGTCCGTCGAGGATGCCCTGGATGGCCAGCGCGTTGTAGGCGTTGATGTAGTACGCGAGTTCCGCGGCCTTGCTTTCGAATCGCGCCGGCTTGGCCAGCACGGCGACGTAATCCTTGAACCCGGCGTTGTGCTGGAAGCCGGGGTAGTTGACCACGCCGTTCTTCACGTTGGCGCGCAGCAGCGCGTCGAACGGCGCATGGTCGATGCCATTCGCCTGCGCCCCCGTGACGAGCGCGAACAGCGCGAGCGCGATGGCGAGAGTTCTCATGTCTTTCTGACTTTCTTGAGCAGGATCGGTACCAGCGCGAACAAGCCCAGCAGCGCAAACGCGCCGAGTGTTTCGATGGACACCAGCCCCTGCAGCGATTCGATGCGGCCCAGCGTCTCCCCCAGGTTCACGAACACAAAGGTCCCGGGGATGATGCCGATGAACGTC
>JANNNM010000601.1:0-13725 GCA_031398535.1 Betaproteobacteria bacterium
GCCAGCACGCGATGCGTGGCCGCCATCGCTTCGCCGAGCACGTCGAAATCGCGCCCAGTGCGCGAGAGACCGTGCACGCAGATCACGACACGCGGATTGTCGGGCGCGCCCCATTCGAAATAGGCGACGCGGCTGAAGCCGTGCGGCGACAGCGCATCGAGGTGGCGGGAACGCGGCGCGCCCAGTGTCAGCAACGATTGAGGTGAAACGGCAGTTCTCCAGGCATGGGATGCTGAATAGGGTGGTGAATGATGGCATGGCATCGATGCGTACGACCAAGGGGGCGGCTGGACACGCGCGTTGTGGCAAACTCCCGACCGTCAATGGTGCCGGGAGCCTTCATGAGCAAGCTGCGTTGTTTCGCGGTCGTCGCTGCCGTTTCACTGTCCGCGTGCGCGCCGGATGCGCTCAACAACCGCGCCGCCACCGGCTTCGATGGCTTCATCAACCAGATCTCGAAGGCGTGCGCGCCATTGCAGTACGGCCGCTACCAGTTTGCAGATCCGTTGATGGGCGCGGTGGGCGGCAATTCCTACGACTACTGGCTCGACCAGACGTCGAAGCTCTATTACCGGCGCATCGGATCCGATACCTATGCAGAGAGCCTCAACGCATTCTTCGGCGCGGGTAACCAGGATTCCATTGCCTGCACGCTGCGGTACCTGCCGCCGGGCTAGTCGGGCGCACGCAGCGTGCGGTCGAGCATCATCAGCATGGCGGCCGTCGCCCCCCAGATGTAGCGCTCGCCGTACGGGATGGCCCAGAAGTCGCGGCGGACTTCGCCGAGCATCCGGGAGTGTCGCTGCTGGTTAACGGGGTCGAGCAGGAAGGCCAGTGGCACCTCGAACGCATCGGCCACTTCGGCGGCATCGAGCTGCAGGTCGAAGGGCGGCTCCACCCAGGCCACGACCGGCGTGACTTCGAAGCCGGTGACCGTCACATACGTGGCCATGTGCCCCAGGACCTCGACGCATGCGGCCGGCAGCCCGACTTCTTCCGTCGCCTCGCGCATGGCGGCCGCGGCCAGCGAGGCATCGTCGGGTTCGACGCGGCCGCCGGGAAAGCTGATCTGTCCGGGGTGGTCCGGCAGATGGGCACTGCGTTGCGTCAGCAGCAGCGTGAGCCCGTCGGCGCGATTCACAAGCGGCACGAGCACCGCAGCGGGCGTGGTCGGGCCTTCGCGTCCGGGCAGCCGGTGGCCGTCGCCCATGCCCTTGAAAAGCGGCAGCGCCGGCCGCGCCAGGCGTTGCGCAAGCCACGACTTTTGCGCAGCAGGCGCAAGGGCAAACAGCGGCAATGCGGTCGCCGGCGGGCGCGCCTCATCCGGCATGTCGTTTCCAGCGTGCATCAGAACAACATGGTGGCACGCAATCCCAATATCCATGCGTGATCGCGCGAACGATCGAAGGCCGGGTCAAGGACCAGTTGCGCGGAAGGTGACAGCACCAGTCCGCCCAGCAGTGCCCAGTTCCAGTACGTCTCGACGATGGTCTCGTTGCGCGCATCGGCGGGGTTGGCGGGCGGCGCGGCCACTTCGCTCATGCCCACGGCGATGGCAATCTGGTCGCTGCTGTTGCGACCCAGCGGATTGTTGCGCGCCGCGCCCAAGGCCCACGAACCGCGGATCGACGTTGCGTAGCCAATGGCGCGATTGACGCGCGCAAAGACCGCCCAGTCGGTGCCGATGTTCTGCACGGCATTGAGCGACCATACCTGTGAGGCCGCCTGCGCCGGCACCTCCGGCGTGCTGAACCACGAGAAGGAATACTGCGACATGCCCACCCCGGCCACCTTGGGCGTCCACTGCGCGTAGCCGAACCACGCCAGACCGTCGTTGCCCCAGCGATGGGCCGACAGCGTCTGCCCGGCGAGGTTGTTGGCGCCCTGGAATCCCGCGGCCACCTGCACGGTGCCCGTGATGTTCCACTGCACGAAAGCGCCCAGGCCCGCCAGCGGATACGTCCCCGCGCCGTTCTGCGCGAAGATGTAGCTGTTGAAGTTCAACTGCTGGTTGGCCAGGTACTGGTTGCCGTCGAAGTTGTAGAACGGGTATTGGCCGACGCCCACCGACACCGCGTTGCCGGGCGATGTCTGCGTGTAGGTGAGCTGCGGAAACTGCAGCAACCGGGAGGACATGTCGTTGATGGCCGTCACCATGCCCAGGCGCGACTGGATGTCCGCGGCGTCCTGGCGGGTCGGATAGTTCGGGGCGGCGTTGTACGCGAACTGCAGCGAACCCGATCCCCACGTCGCGCTCTTGACGAGGTCCCAGTTGAACGACGGCGTCAGCATCACCTGCAGCGACGGACTGCCGCCGCCGTTGAGGCCCCACTGTTGCAGCAGGCTCACATCCATCGCGTAGTGGAAGCCCGTGTCCTTCAGGACGCCGGCCTTCCACGCGAGATAACCCGCGTACTCATCCTTCAGCCATTGTCCGGCAGGCTCGCGGCGCAGGCTGCGCTGCCTGGCCTCGTGGACACGGCCGATGGGATCGATATCCGCGATCGCGGCTTCAACGCCGGTTGATGAGGTTGCCATGGCCGATGGCGTGACCTGCGCCGCGACAGGCGCAGCGCCCATCGCGGCCGCAAGCGCAATCGTCCATCCGAACATGAAATGCCGTTGTTGCATGACGCCCGCCGATCGCGCCTGGCGCGAGTGCGGCGATGGTACTACGGCAGATCAGGTTGGGCGCGCCTGCCTGCGGCCCCGTTTCAGGCGGCCGCGAACTGATCCGTGCGCGCGGGCGTCAGGCAGTCGACTTCACTCGCGCGAACAACGAATTGCGGTCCCAGCAGGATGAGGGCAGGGCCGCTGATCTCGGCATCGGCCAGCGCGTGCAGTTCGCGCAGCGTGGTGTAACGGGTCCGGACGTCGGGCAGCGACGCGTTCTCGACGATGGCAACAGGCAGCGATGCAGACTTGCCTGCTGCCAGCAGCGTCGCCGCGATGGCCGCCGCCTGGCCGACGCCCATGTAGATGGCGCCGGCGTCCGCGTGGATGATGCCGTCGGCCCACGCACTTGCGTGCTCGCCTTCACCGACGCGCGGCGTGGCGAAGGCAATGCTGCGCGCATTGCCACGCTGCGTCAGCGATGTCTTCAATTCCGCCGCAGCGGCCAACGCCGCCGTGACGCCGGGCACCACCTCGCAGGCGATACCGGCCGTCTCGAGGGCCGCAATTTCTTCCTGCGCACGCCCGAACAGCATCGGATCGCCGCCTTTCAGGCGCACGACGACACGGTGAATCCGCGCCGCATCCACCAGCCGCTTGTTGATGAACTGCTGCGCGGTCGAATGCTTGCCACAGCGCTTGCCCACGGCGACCTTCTGCGCGTGTTCGGCCAGCGCCACCGTTTCCGGATGCACGAGCGCATCGTGGAAGACGATGTCGGCCGCCGCCAGCAGCCGCGCTGCGCGGAGCGTCAGCAGATCCGGAGCGCCCGGTCCGGCCCCGACGAGATAGACGGTACCGTTCACGGCGCCGGCCGGATGCTACGGCCGTTCATCGTTGCGGGAGGCCGGAACACTGGTTTGGTCCTCATGGTCTTGCTGAGCGCTCATGCGCAGGGAAACCAGACGTCGCCAGGCCCCGCATGGGCAGCACGACGGCGGAACCAGGGCGCGCGGACCGCGGTGGCCTGGTAGCCATCCGCGAAGTCGTGCAGACCGAACAGCGCCTCGGTGATGTCCTTGTCGTCGCGCAGGTCGAACGCGTCGAAGCCGACCTCGCGCAGGAAGAAGAGCTGGTCGCGCTGGATGTCGCCGATCGCGCGCAGCTCGCCGCGATAATCGAAGCGTTCGCGCAGCAACCGCGCGATCGAGTAGCCGCGACCGTCGGTGAACGACGGAAAGTCGACCGCCACGATGGGCAGCAGTTTGAGGTCCGACGCGATCAAGGCGGGATCGTCGTTCGGCGCCAGCCAGACGCCCACATCGCCACGCGCGACCAGCGCCGCACGCGATGCCAGCCACAGCGCCAGCGGCACCAGCACCGGCGTGGCTCCAGGAAGGTCAGCCAGGGAACCGGCCTCGCGGACGAGCGTATGGAAGTCTTCGACGACTTCGCCGCGCTTAATGAGTTGGGGCATAGACACGCTCCTTGAAAGGTTCGATGCCGACGCGGCGCACCGTGTCGACAAAGCGTTCGTCGTCGTGGCGCAGGTCGACGTAGATCTCGATCAGCCGCGCCACCACATCGGGCATTTCATCGGCGGCGAACGAAGGACCGATCACCCGGCCGATGGCCGCGTGTTCACCCTGCGTGCCGCCGATCGTGACCTGGTACCACTCGCTGCCGTTCTTATCCACACCCAGCACGCCGATGTGGCCGACGTGATGGTGGCCGCACGCATTCATGCAGCCGGAGATGTTGAGGGCCAGCTCGCCGATGTCATGCAGGTAGTCGACTTCGTCGAAGCGGCGCTGGATGGCCTCCGCGATCGGGATCGACTTGGCATTGGCCAGCGAGCAGAAGTCCCCGCCCGGGCAGCAGATGATGTCGGTCAGGAGGCCGATGTTCGGCGTCGCGAAGCCAAGCCCCTTCAATTGCTGCCACAACGACAGCAGTTCGGATTGCTGCACATCCGCGAAGATCAGGTTCTGTTCGTGCGAGACCCGCAGTTCGCCGAAGCTGTAGCGATCCGCCAGTGCGGCCACGGCGTGGAGCTGGTCGGCCGTGGCGTCACCCGGCGGAATGCCGGTCTTCTTCAACGACAGCGTGACGATCGCGTAGCCCGGCACCTTGTGCGGATGGACATTGCGCGTCACCCAGTTGGCGAAGCCGCGGTTGTCGGCCACGGCCGCGCGATAGCCCGAATCATCACCGGCGAGGGATTCATAGGCAGGCGGCTTGAAGAAGGCTTCCAGCCGCGTGAACTCGGCCGCAGGCACCGTCGTCGACCCCCCCTGCAACAGCGCCCATTCCGCCTCGACATCGGCGATGAATACGGCCGGCGTGCGTTCCTTGACCAGGATCTTGATGCGCGCCTTGTACTTGTTGTCGCGGCGGCCGAAACGGTTGTAGACGCGCAGCGTCGCGTCCAGATAGTTGAGGATCTCGGCGCGCGGCAGGAACTCGCGGATGACATGCCCGACGATGGGCGTGCGACCCAGTCCGCCGCCGACGGCGACGCGAAAGCCGATCTCGCGAGCCGTGTTGCGCACCAGCTGCAGGCCGATGTCGTGGACGAGGATCGCGGCGCGATCGTGCGTGGCGCCCGTCACCGCGATCTTGAACTTGCGCGGCAGGTAGGCGAATTCCGGATGGAACGTCGACCATTGCCGGATCAGCTCGGTGTAGGGCCGCGGATCCACGGTCTCGTCGCCGGCAACGCCAGCGAAATGATCGGTCGTCGTATTGCGGATGCAATTGCCCGATGTCTGGATCGCGTGCATCTCCACCCGGGCCAGCTCCGCCAGGATGTCCGGCACCCGTTCGAGCGACGGCCAGTTGAACTGGATGTTCTGGCGCGTCGTGAAGTGGGCATAGCCGCGGTCGTAGGTGCGGGCGATGTGCGCCAGCGTGCGCAATTGCCGGGT
Source organism: Betaproteobacteria bacterium (assembly GCA_031398535.1). Lineage (GTDB taxonomy): Bacteria > Pseudomonadota > Gammaproteobacteria > Burkholderiales > Casimicrobiaceae > VBCG01. The sequence continues at coordinate 5,541 of JANNNM010000601.1, forward strand.
CGACAGCTGGCCATAGGGGATGGCCACGCGCAGCATCGGCGCGTGCTTCTGGATGTACAGGCCGTTCTGCAGCCGCAACGGACGGAATTCGTCTTCCGTGAGCTGCCCGGCCAGGTAGCGGCGGGTCTGGTCGCGGAACTGGTCGACGCGTTGGTCGACGATGCGTTGGTCGAATGAATCGTAGCGGTACATGGCGGGTTCCCGTTGCGGTCCCGCAGTGTGCCGCCAGGTCTTCATAATTAGAACGAATCAATTGCTATGCGGTTATCGCTATTGGGTATAAGTCCACAATGCCTATAATCAGCGCATGACCACCGGCCTTGTCCTGTTTGCCCATGGCGCCCGCGATCCGCGTTGGGCGGAGCCCTTTGAACGCCTGCGGCACAAGGTGGCGGCAAGGCGACCGGAAGTCCCGGTCTCGCTGGCCTTCCTTGAGCTGATGACCCCCGACCTGCCCACGGCCTGTGCCACGCTGATCACCCAGGGCGCCCGCCGGATCCGGATCGTCCCGATCTTTCTGGGGCAGGGAGGCCACGTCCGCCAGGACCTGCCGGCGCTGGCCGCGCAGGTGCAGGCGGTGCATCCGGACGTCGCCATCGAACTTGCCACCGCCATCGGCGACGACGATGCGGTGCTGGACCGGATCGCCGAGGTTTGTGTCGGCGGTGGGGGCGCCTGACCTGCAGCACCCCCTAAACGCGTAGCGCCTCGGGTCGGAATGCCGCGCGGGCAGGCGTGCGCGTGACCGTGCCGGGCGCGTCGTCCCGCCATGGCATGCGGGCGCGTTCGCGAACAAAGTTCATGAAGGCGGCCGCCACCGGCGAGAGCCGCCGTCCCACCGGATACACGAACCACCAGTGACGCTCCAGCGGGAAGCCCGTCACATCGAGCGTCACCAGTTGCGGCTGCAGGACGTCGACGCCGAACGTATCGCGTGGCAGCACCGAAACACCCAGCCCGGCGAGAATGGCCTGCTGGATGGCTTCGTTGGACGCCAGTTCCATCCGCATGTCCGGCGCCAGGCGCTCCCGGGCGAACGCGGCCTCGACTGCGCGCCGCGTGCCCGATCCGGCTTCGCGCAGCAGGAACGGTTCGCGCGCCAGGCGCTCCAGCGGAATGTTGCGCTGCCGCGCCAGTGGGTGGTCGGCGCGCGCCATGACGACCAGCGGATTGGCCAGGATCGACTGCCGGACGATGTCGCGGTCCTCGGGCGGATGGGCGAAGAGGTAGAGGTCGTCTTCGTTGCTCGCCAGTCGCTCGATCAATGCGCCGCGATTGTGAATGGCCAGGGTCGCGGCTAGCCCCGGAAACTGCTGCAGGAAACCCGCCACCATCCGGGGCGCGTAATAATTGGCCATGGTGCCAGCGGCAAGCCGCAGGCACCCCGCGCGCAATTCGCGCAGGTCCGCCATCGTGTCTTCCAGTGCCGCCATTTCTCCGAACATCTTCTGGCAGTAATGATAGAGATGCCGGCCCGACTCCGTCAGGAAGACCTGCTTGCCGATCTGCTCGAAGAGAGGCACGCCGATCGTTGCCGTGAGTTTCTTGATCTGGATGGAGACGGTGGGTTGCGCGAGGTGCAGTTCCTCGGCCGCGCGCGTGAAACTCTGCAGCCTTGCGGTGGCCTCGAACACGGCGAACTGCGGCAGCGTGCCGTGGCGGAAGAAATGTCGGATTCTTGAGTGGGGCATGGGCGGGAGTCCCTGGCGTCGTGATTGCACGACCGCCCCGCAACCCGCGAGGCGGACCTTCACCTTGCCGGCTTCCGTTGCGCATCCGCTACGCGCGAACCCTTAGCCGGTCGGCAAAGGTCTCGCTTGCGCCGAGTACTGTCGGCGCCGTCACGACCGGGGCGACTGCCCGTATTGACGATCGTGGCATGGCGACCATGGCGGACGCCCAAGCTACTCCCCTTTGAAGGGGTGCCAGCCCGTATTCGAGCAGGCACACCGCATTTTTACCACAAGTGTGCGGCCGTTGGCACGTCTGCATGCCCATCCATTGTGTTTTACAATGGTTTGGATCATTCGGTGCGCATCGATGCCGTTTATCGATCGTGATCATTGCAACGATTTACTGTTCGTGCGGCCCGAGGCGCCGCAGAATCGTGCCACGATCAATCGTTCAATCGGGGGGTGCAGTGGAACTGTTTTCGACCCAGTTCATGTCCGCGTTGCTGGCCATCGTGATCATCGATCTCGTGCTGGCCGGCGACAACGCGATCGTCATCGCCCTTGCCGCGCGCAGCCTTCCGGTCCACCTGCAGAAGCGCGCCATCCTGTGGGGCACCGCCGGCGCGATCATTGTCCGCACCTCGATGACGCTGGTAGTCGTCTGGCTGCTGCAGATCCCCGGCCTGCTGTTCGTCGGCGGCGCGCTGCTGATCTGGATTGCCTACAAGCTGCTGCTACCGGAGAAATCCAGTGAGGAGGGCGGGGCGCACGTTGCGGCGAACTCGTTCTGGGGCGCGATCCGCACCGTGGTGGTGGCCGATACCATCATGGGCCTCGACAACGTGCTGGCGGTGGCCGGCGCCGCGCACGGCAGCTTCATCCTTGTGACGCTGGGCCTGCTGATCAGCATCCCGATCGTCGTATGGGGCAGCACGCTGATCCTGAAGGTCGTCGACAAGTATCCGGCGTTCGTCTATGTCGGCGCCGGCGTGCTGGCGTGGACTGCCGTCAAGATGATGACGGCCGAGCCCGCCCTTGCCGAATACTTCCAGGCGCATCGCCTGATCGTCCCCGTGTTCTTCATCGTCGTGGTGCCGGGCGTCCTGTGGTTCGGATTCCTGGCCAATCACCGCAAGCTCGAATCGCGCATCAGCGCCCGCGTCGCGCAGTTCAATGCGCAGATGACGAGCGATGCAGAGTCCGTCACTGTTTCTTCAGGAGAAGCTCCCATGCTCAAGGTCTTGGTTCCGGTTGATGGCTCCAGCAACGCGCAGCACGCGGTCAGGCATGTGATCCGCGAATTCCGGAAGAACCCCACCTTCGAAGTGCATCTCCTCAATGTGCAGGCGCCGTTCTCGCGGCACGTCGCGCAGTTCGCCGCCAAGAAGGACCGCGATTCCTATCACCGCGAGCAATCCGAGGCCGTGCTGGCGCCGCTGGTGGCCATGCTCGACGAGTTCCACGTTCCGCATGCGGAACACGTCAAGCTCGGGCCCAAGGCGGAAACGATCGCCGACGAAGCCAAGCGGTTGCAATGCGATCACATCGTGATGGCCACGGCGCGGAAGAATTCGCTGACGCGCATGGTCGAGGCTTCGGTGACCAACAAGGTGCTGGACCTCACCTCCGTGCCGGTCGAGGTCGTGGTCGGCGACGCGGTCTCGAAGCTCGAGCGCTTCGGTGTTCCCCTGGGGCTGGGCGCAGGACTGGGCGCGCTGGCGCTGCTGATCGCGGACTGACTACAACTTGAAGTCGACGCTGCGGAAGGCCTGTTCCACGGCAGCCCGGTCCTTGCAGGCGACGCCGCCGGAGACCACACCCCCGTCGTCGCTCAGGATCTGCGCCAGGCCACTCTGCGGCCACACGAACAGGGCCTCCGGTCGCAGCGTGCCCAGTGCTAGGTCCGGCACGCGTTGCGGCGCCTCCGCCGGCTGGCCACTCCAACGGTAGAGCGCGAAGTCGCCCTTGTCGGCCGTCGGGCCTGCTATCAACAGGTACCCGTTGCTGGTGCGGTCGATGGAGCGTACCCCCCGGCCGCCCAGGTCGAGGCTGATGGCCGGGCCGAACGTGGCTGCGGCGCCTGCGGCCATTGCCTCCGGATTGCGCAGCGTTGCCACCAGCGCCTTGCCATCGCGCACCGGATTGCGAAAGCCGATCAGCAACTGGCCGTCCGGGGTGCCGGCCAGCCCTTCGATGTTCAATCCGCCGGGCGCCTCCGGCGCCAATTTGGCCGCATCCGCCAGTCGCCACGACCGCAGCGACTCGGCAAGGAACAGCTGCTGCAGCACGTTGGTGTGCGGCGCGGGGCCGGGCTTCAGCGTTGGCGGCGAGGTCGTGGAATCGATGTCCGTGAAGAAGAATCGATAGCGGTCGGTTCGAACCTTGGCGCTGGCATTGCGGCCGTGCGAACTGATCCAGTAGATGCGCTGGCCAATGCGGGCAGCCCCTTCGATATCGGACTCGCGCGCCGTCTGCAGGTGGGTCGCCAGGGGCATCGTCGCCACCGGTTGGGGAATGCCGCGCCGGAAGATACGCAACGTGTTGTCCTCGTCGTTGGCGACGACGAAATGCGTCGCGTCGAGCGCGACCGCCGCAGACGCGTCGCACATGCCGCGATACAACGTCGTGTCCTGGGCCTGGGCGCTGGCCGCAATCCATGGCGCGGCGCCCACCGTTGCGGCGACGACAAGGAACTTCCGCAGGGTGAGTGTCCCGGCCAGCGCTTCAGGGCGAAATCGGGGAGGGCGTTGCCGCCCCGTCAACGCGTGACCGCCTTGTCGCGGGCCGGCAGCTTCCAGCCTGGCCGGACAAAGTGGCACGTGTAGCCGTGCGGGATCCGCTGCAGGTAGTCCTGGTGCTCCGGCTCGGCTTCCCAGAAGGCGCCTGCGGGGGCCACCTCGGTCACCACGCGCCCGGGCCACAGGCCCGAGGCATCGACGTCCGCAATCGTGTCCTCGGCGACGCGTTTCTGCTCGTCGCTGGTCGTGTAGATGGCAGACCGGTAGCTTGTCCCGACGTCGTTGCCCTGGCGGTTTCGAGTCGTGGGGTCATGGACCTGAAAAAAGAACTCCAGTAGCTCACGGTAGGAAAGACGGTCGGGGTCGAAGATGATCTCGATGGCTTCCGCGTGGGTGCCATGGCGGCGATAGGTCGCGTTCTCGACGTCGCCACCGGAGTAGCCGACGCGGGTTGATATCACACCCTTCATCCTGCGGATCAGGTCCTGCATGCCCCAGAAGCAGCCACCGGCCAGGATCGAACGTTCTTGGGTCATCGCGTTTCCTCTTTGTGGGTCGGGTTCCCGCCGCTTATGGGCCAGGAACGGATCATCGGTCAGCCTAGCATGTGGTGGCCGGCGGACCGATCGACAATGGCTGGCGGAGGGGTGGGACGCAAGAGCAGACAGGATCTGGGAGAGGCTGCGATGGCGATAGCTGCAGATCCGCGAAACACTCGAGTATTGCATTTTACATAATACAAATTATGCGACATGGGCAATCCGGGGTTTTGAGAATGGATATTGAAACAAGTGCCATCGATTCAGCACCCTGAACCGAACCAGCGAGCTCGTCCCTGGCCAGGCTCGTGCGTTGCCTCAGGGCCCGTACATGTAGACCGGCTGGGTATTGACGACACATGTCCAGCATCCGCCGTTGGCCGCGGTGTTCACCAGCATCGAATAGATGTTGAGGTGCGGTGTCGTCGAATCCGACGGGACGAATGCAGCTGCGCCCGAAGCGTTCCGGACCAGTGAAAACGTACGTACCGGGACATGCGGCTGGGAACTGAAGTTCGCCCAATTGAGGTCATTGGTGTTGAGTTCGATGTTTGCAATCGAACTGACAATATTCGGCGACTCGAAGAACATGCCCTGGAATGTTCGGCCGGTCGTGGTCCATCCCTGATTCACGATAACACCGTTGAAATCGAGGGTGCCGCCCGCCTTCAGGGCGATGGCACCCGGAAATACGAAGTCGTTGGTTCCGCGATTGACCAGCGTCAGTGCGTGGTCGCCCTGCACGACCAGGCTGCCACCTCCGTATCCCGGATCAGGAATGCCGGCCGGACGCGTACCCACGGGCGGCACCACGGCATTGTTGGCAGGATGTGCCATACCGGCCGGCCACGCCGATGGCATCCAGACGAAGGCATTGCTGATGATCCGGAAGTTGAGGATCTGCGGCGAGATGCCATACGCATTGATCGTCAACGACACGGCCGTACTTGGCCCGCTGCCGCGGCCGGATTGAAGCAGCAGCCCGTTGTGCAGAAAGTATCCCGGGTAGACCGGATTGTTCGCATTGCCGGACGTGTGAAACGTGATGAAGTCACCCCGGAACTCGCCGCCGCCGGTGACTCCGGACGCCAGCACTTCAAGGCTGGTTCCGGCGTCGATCACCCCGTTGTTGACCAGCGCGTGACCGTCGTGCCAGCTGTCTCCAAGCGTGTCGACCAGAACTCCCGCATGTCCATTGATGGCGGCGCCGGCGTTGATGGTGATGCCATTCCGGTTCCTGACAACGAGATACGGAAAACCATCGCCGCCAAAATCATTCGCGGTCAGATATCCCGCGATGACGCTGGGATTGGCGCTCTTGTCGATGAGGTGGACTACCTGCGCTGCGGCGCCCGAGCGAATCCAGAGCTCGCTTCCCTGTCCAAGATTCAATCCCTCGAACTCGACGTGCGCTGCAGTGCCCTGCACTCCCGGCACGTTGCCCAGCTGGATCACCACGGAACGCGAAAGATTCGAGATGGTGTTGCCGATCAGTGTCGCGCCTTGGACGGAAATCGGACCGTACGGGTTGTTGGTGATCGTTGCCGTTCCCGGTACGGTGGGTGTCGTGGCACCCGTCGGCCCGGGTTGCGCGTCCACGCCCGATGCGAATGCCAGGCAACAAGCCAGGAGGAACGCCGCGTTGAACGGCAAAGACTTCACGCGGGCCTCGTTGGTGCGGTTCGAACCATCATGCTCGTCAGACTAGCATTGAGGATCAATCACGTGACGATCCGCACCTCGGCCGACCGTATCCACCACTGGAAGTTCGACCGGCTGTGGACTTCGACATCGTCAGCGCGCGTGATGTCGAACGTCCGCGTGCCCACCCCGACGAAGAATGTATCCCCCGCCTGAACCGAACCGTTGCTCACCATATGGCCGTAATAGTGGTTACCCGGCGTCAGCGCGCGCACGCTCCACGTGTTGTCCTCGTTCTCGTCCTTCTTGAACTCGGACATCTGCGCCAGCGAACGCTCGGTGATTGCCGGATGAAACACGTTGAGGCTCAGGTAGTTGTGCTGGTGCGTCCAGTGATTCGACCAGCCGAATTCGTCCGCGATCGTGAGGTCGTGATGGCCGAATGCGTTCATTGCATCGACGATCACCTCCAGCCGCCCGGCGCGCGGCGCCTGGTAGATGAAGACGAGTTCGGTATCGACCACCGCGTCTGCGAGATCCCAACCGTCGGCATCGTTGCAGTCCATGGTGGCGATGTTGCCGATCACGCCCGAATGCTCGTAGAGCGTCGTTTCACGCCGAACGACAAAGTTATCGCTCTCGGTGGCATCGAACTGCAGGTTCCACAGCGAGAAGTCAGGACCGAACACCTGGAACTGGGAAGGATCGTCGGGATCGTTGGGCGGCCGCACGCCCCAGTCGAGCGGATACTGGTGCAATGGCGACAACGCCTGCCACTGCGCGAGGTTGTGATGCAGGTTCATCCCGGGCGTAACATTGGCGCCGGGCCGGTCGAACGCGGCCAGCAGCTTGGCGCGCGTGGCGTCGTGGATACCCCGGAGCACCTTCGGATCGATTCCCAGTCTGCGGACCAGGGCGTCGATGCGCTTCTTCCGCGCCTTATGGGCGCCCGCGACGTCGAGTCCAAGGCCGGTCGGCGGCTCGCGCCGCTCCCGCAACGCACCGCGTTCGTGCTGCATGGCCTCGCGCAACGCCGTCAGGTTCTTGACCCCGACCTTGTCGCGCAACTGGCGCGTACCTGCTTCAATGACTGCCTCGGCCTTCCGGCCGCGGGTATCCGACTCGCGGCGCGTTCGCTCGTCCTGGCCCGACAGGGCTTGGTCGGCAAGCGCCCGATGTTTCGACGGGAGTCGATCAAGGGGCATGTTGCGGGTGGTGGCGCAGGCGCTTCGCATCGTCGGACCTCTTGAAAGGATTGGACGGCAACGCTTGCTTGTACCACACAACTTGACGTGCACCAGCTTAACCACTGCACCGTGCACCGGGTGGCGCAGCCCCGGCCCTCGCGAAACTTCAGCGCCGGTTGACGATGTCGGCCAGCCCCTCGAACAACGCCTGCGCGAAGTTGAGGTCGCGGCGGCCCCCGAGCGGGGTTGCGTTCACCATGATCGAGATCGTCGCCCGGGTGCGCGGATCGTAGAACGTCGCCACCTGCCAGCCGATGGCCGTGCCGGTGTGACCCACCCACCCCTTGAGAAAGCCGATGCCAAGCCCGTAGCGCTCATACTCGGGGCCATTGGTCACGACCCGTGAT
>JANNNM010000602.1:0-9898 GCA_031398535.1 Betaproteobacteria bacterium
GTGCGACACCTCGTGCGCGAAGGTGTTGTAGGTGACGAGGAACGCCTGCGTCAGGTCGAACAGTGCCGACCACAACTGGTGTTCGATCTTGCTGCTGCGGCTTGAATGCTCGATGTACTGCGCGGTCAGGTTCTTGCGCAGGTTGGTGCACTGCGCGTCGACGTAGAAGATCGCTTCGAGTCGCTGCGGGTTCCGCTTGGTGGCAGGTTCGGCCATCCGTCCGAGCGCTGCGATCACCTCGGTGTGCAGTGCCAGCGGGTCGGTGACGGGAAAGGACGCAAGCCACTTCTCCGCAGCACGAAAGTCGGCCAGCGGGTCACGATTGGTTTTACCGAATCCGAACATCGGGATGGGGCTTCAGGCCACGTGCGGAAATGCGTCCATATCTCACCCTTCTGCAAGAACCGGACCTGCCACGCGTGACGGCGTTTCCGGGGAGGATCGCTGCGAACCCAGCATGCAACGGCAGCCACCGATGTCCGATTCTCGGGCAGGCATCATGCGACAAAGGAGGGGTGGCGGCAAGCTTCGGCACGTTGGCTGGCACGCTATGTGCGTACACCACTCGTGCAGCACAGCTTGACGGTAAATTGCTGCCGTCGGGCGGTATGTCGGGTCCCCCCAGCCGGGACGTTATACTTGTGTAATACAGACTGTCCGCGCGCGATGCGCGCCGGACAGTACGACGCGAAGAGGAATTCACCGCCATGGGCATCCTGATCAAGGCCCCGAATCGCCGCCGCGAACCCACGCTCGCGGCCGTGCCGAATACCCCCGCCGGCGATATTCGCGGGGCCCTTCATATCCGCGAAGTCGTGCGTATCACCGGATTGCGCCGTGAGCAGCTTTACATGTGGCAACGCCGTTATGCGTTCCCGTCACCGATGCGCGATGCGTTCGGCGATCGCGTGTACCCTGCCGACCAGGTCGCGCGACTCAAGCTCATCAAGCAATTGCTTTCCGAAGGCTGGCGCGCCGGGGCGGTCGTGGCACTGGCGGACTCCGCGCTGCAGTCGATGCTGGGCTTGGCCGTGGACGTGCCGTCGGCGTTGCCGACCGAAATCGAGCATGCCGTCAAGCTGGTGGCGGAGCACCGGATCGGCGAATTGCAGAATCACCTGTCCAAGTTGCTGGTGGGCCAGGGCCTGCGGCGGTTCCTCGAGCAGACGCTGATCCCGCTCAATGAGGCGGTGCACGAGCGCGTCGTGCGCGGCGAAATGCAGAATTTCCAGGAATTGCGCTTCGCGGACCTGGCGCAGCGGTTGCTGCGCGATGTGACGCGCCTCGTACGTCCGACGCGCGATGCACGGCACATCCTGCTGGCGACGCCACCCAACGATCCCAACCAGCTTGGTCTGGCCATCCTCGAACTGCTCCTGTTCACCGAAGGCGTCAATTGCCTGACGCTGGGTGCGGGCGTGCCGGCACAGGAAATTGCCGGCGCAGCGACGGCTTACAAGGCCTCGCTGGTGGTGTTGCTGTTCGACCGCGGGATCTCGGGCAAGATCGCCGGGCAGGAAATCCGCAGCCTGCGCGCTGCATTGCCGGCCGACATGCCGCTCGTCGTCAGTGGCCGGGCGGTGAATCTGCTGGCCAAGCCCATCGCAGACGCGCACACGGCCGTGGACTTCAGCTCGGTCATGTCGAAGATCCGGTCGCTCGGCATGTTGCCGGGTGCGGTGGCCCCCACGGTGGGCATGTTGCCGGAGATGCCGCAGCGCGCGTAGCATGGTGGGCGTGAATCTGCGCCCATCCTCCGTCTCGTGGTTCTCGCGGCGCACGCTCTGGCATTCGCTGGGCGTGCTTGCCGCCTTGGCGCTGGCCATCCTGCTGCTGCAGGCCTATCGCCAGCCCGACCTGCTGCTCGAGCTCTCGAACCTGCGCCTCTGCTAGGCGCGGTCGGGCGTCACTCGTTCACGCCGTCACGGTTCGTTGAGGAAATCCGCAAGCTTGCGGCGTTGCCGCTTGGTTGGCCGCCCCGGTGTTTCCGGTGCGGTCGCGCGCGCGGCGCGCTTGTCGAGGATGACGGCTTCGCGCGCCTGCGCGCTGGCCGGGGTCTCGCGGTAGAGCAACGCGGCATCGGCCGCGCCACCGCGGCGGTCGGACAGCGCCAGCACCTCGACTACCCACGTCAGGCCATCTTTCCGCACGGACACCATGTCCGCCACATGCGGCGGGCGCGACGGCTTGACGCGTTCCTCATTGATCCGGGCTTGTCCTGCGTCGATCGCGGCGGAGGCGAGGCTGCGTGTCTTGTAGAAGCGCGCGGCCCACAACCACTTGTCGAAGCGGATGCGTTCGCTGCCGGCGGCCGGCTCGTCATCGCGACGCGTCACGGCGTGTCCTTCTTCGCGTCGGCGTAGGTCTCCATCCAGGTTGCGGTGCCGAGCGCATCGGCGTAACCGTCGGCCTTGAGGCCCGCGACGACGCGGGCGCGATCCTCGGCCGTCCGGTTCTGCGACAGCTTGAACTTGGCATCGAGACGCTTGATGCGCATCCGGAACGCGACGATGGCGCCCACCATGGCATCGCGCTGGCGCGGCGGCATCGCAAAAGTCCAGGGCACGGCGCGGTCGTGCTCGAAGCGATGGACGAGCGTGTCGAGGACGTGCCGCGCTTCCGTCAGGTCCTCGATGATCTCAAGCGTGCCGTGGGCGTGGACCGCGGCGTAGTTCCACGTGGGCACCATCCGGTCGGGGTGCGTGTACCACCGCGGCGAGATGTACGCGTGCGGGCCGTGGAAGATCGCGACCGACGGCGTGGTGGCCGCCGCTTCCCAGTGCGGGTTGGCGCGTGCGAAGTGGCCGATCAGCGTGCCGTGCGGCTCGCATCCCGGCACGAACAGCAGTGGCAGGTGCGATACCAGCGGTTCGGACGCGCCGGGCGTGACCAGCGTCGCGAACGAATGATCGTGCATCAGCCGGGCCACGGCTGCGCGATCGCTGGTGGCAAAGTGCGCCGGCGTGTAGAGGCTCATCGGCAGCGAGGCATCACGGTTGCGGACGGGCCGCTGCAAACAATGCGCGCGCGGCTGCGGGGTCGAACGCGTACTTGCGATGGCAGAACTCGCAGGTCACCTCAACGTTGCCCCGCTCGGCCAGGATCGATTCGATTTCCTCGGCGCCGGCGATTCGCAACGCGTTCTCGACACGCTCCGCCGAACACGAGCAGCCGAAGGCGACCGGCCGCGGCACGAACACCCGCAGGTCGTCGTGCGGAAACAAGGCGGCCAGCACGGTCGTGGCGCCATCCGGGGCAAGCAGGGTTTCCGGCGGCACAGCATCGAGCGCATCGATGATGCGTGTCCACGTGTCGATGGCTTCGTCGCCGTGGTCGGGCAGCCGTTGCACCAGCAAACCGGCGCATGCTTTGCCGTCGCGCGTCAGCACCATGCGGCTCGCCAATTGTTCCGACGTGGCGAGGTAGTGCTCGAACAGCGTGGCCACGGCGCCGGCTTCCAGCGCGACGATGCCCTGGTAGATGGGACCGGCGCCCTTCGGGTCGAGCGTCATCACCATGCGTGCCTGCGCCGGGTCGCCGGCGAGGTCCGCCAGCGTCGCCTGGGCCGGAAGGGCGGCAACGCGTGCGTCGTCCCACTGCACGGTGGCGCGGACCAGCAGCGCCGACGTGCATTCGACGACCAGCAGGCGCACCGGTCCCGTGCCCTGCAGCTGCACGATCAGGCTGCCGGTGAACTTGAGCGACGCCGCCAGCAGCGTGACCGCCGCCACCATCTCGGCCAGCACGCCGCGCAATGCCAGCGGGTGTTCGCGGCTGGTGAGGATTGACGCCACCGTGGCGTCGACGCGCACGTGCGCCCCGCGCACTGCAGCATGCTCGAATACGAAAGGCGTCAGGGCATCCGTGCCGGGCATCGGATTGCGGGTCATGCGGCTTTCAACTTGAGCTTGCAGATGGTCAGCGGCAACGCGGAGTTCTTGTCGAAGAGGCAGCCGGCATCAAGGCCGGCGCGCGCGACCGCCTCGGCCGAGCGCAGACGCGAGTATTGCGCGTGCATCGCCCCGAGCGCAAATTCCCGGCCCGAACCTGCGGCCCAGAACTGCGTGTACTCGAACACCTCGCGCATCGAATAGACGCCGAAGATGCCGTGGACGTTGGCGATCAGCGCCGTGATCTGCGTCGATTCGTACGGATCGTCATCCTCTTCCTTCGGGTTCAGGAAGTGCTGTTCCTTCAGCATCGGGTGCAGCTTGCGGAACGTCTCGAAGATCGCGAACTTGCTCGAGAAATCGAGGTCCTCGTGACGCCGTAGCAGGCTTTCGAACACCAGTTGATGCGCGGCCGAGCCGCAGAGTCCGATGTAGTTGCCGCGGTAGTGGACGATCTTGTCGTAGGTGCGGTCGTGCACGGCCGCGAGGCGGGTGTCGCCGAACGTGGTGAGTGAATCAGCGGCAATGGCGATTTCGTCGCCCTTGCGGACAACAACGAGTGTGGTCATGGAGCTTTCGGGACAGTGGCAACACGCGGGCGGCAGGAGGCCGCGCGCGGGTGGAGGTCAACCCGCGATTATACGCGCTCGACCGGGCGAGCCATCGTCCTCGTACTGGGGCGGCGAGGGAAGCATCGCCACCGGCGGCAATCGCGACGCCGACCACGCCGCGTGCGCGAAGGCCCAGAACTCGGGCACAGACAGAAATGATGCCGGCGGTGCCGGCTGCTCGAGGAATCGCCACGCGGCCAGCAACGCCGGCAGCGGTTGATCGGGCAGGCGCGGCGCGCGCGTCTGCTTCGACAACTTGGCGCCAGCGCAATCGATGGCCACCGGAACATGCAGGTAGGAGGGCGTGGGCAGGTCCAGCATCCACTGCAGCACGATCTGGCGCGGCGTGGAGGCCAGCAGGTCGGCGCCGCGCACGACGGCATTGACCTGCTGGTCCGCATCGTCGATCACCACCGCGAGCTGATACGCGTGCAGACCGTCGGCGCGGCGCACGACGAAGTCGCCGACATCGCGCGCGACATCCTGTTGCTGCGGTCCCTGCAGCCGGTCGGTGAAGGTCACCTCGCCGGGTTCGACGCGGGCGCGCAGTGCATGCCTCGTGCCGGTGCCGACTGCGGCTGGCGTGACGCGGCACGTACCCGGATAGCGCCGCTCGCCGATGGCCGTGACGACTGCATCGGCAAGGTCTCGCCGCGAACAGGTGCACGGATAGAGCGCGCCGCGGGCGGCCAACGCCGCCAGGGCCTCGTCGTAGCGCGCGGCGCGCGTCGATTGCTGCCACACCGGGCCGTCCCACTCGAAGCCGTACCGTTCGAGCGTGTGCAGGATGGCGGACGTGGCACCAGGACGGCTGCGCGGCGCGTCGACGTCCTCGATGCGCAACAGCCACTCGCCACCGGCGACGCGCGCGTCGCAATAGCTGGCGAGTGCGGCCAGCAGCGAGCCGAAGTGAAGCGGACCGCTTGGACTGGGGGCGAAGCGGCCGCGATAGCGCGCAGCTGGCGCGACGGGCGCGGACGACGCAGGACCGCTCACCGCGCGGCGGGCGCGCCTGTGCTGCTTGCGACCGTCGTGGTGGGCACCACGTAGGCAAAGTGCCGGTTCATCGCGGCCATCACGGCGTTGGGATACTCGGGCCGGCCGAGGCTGCCGTTGTAGCGGCCGAGCGCACGGTAGTAATCGCCCTTCTCGATGTCGAGGTAGTGCCGGAAGATCACCGCGCCATAGCGCAGGTTGGTGCGCAGGTTGAAGAGGTTCTGGTCGGTGACGCCGATCGCGCCGACCCAGAACGGCATCACCTGCATGTAGCCGCGCGCCCCGACGATCGACACCGCGTACTTCTTGAAGCCGCTCTCGTGGTACATGATCGCCAGCAGCATCTGCGGGTCGAGGCCCGCGCGCATGGCTTCGTAGTGCACGGTGGCAAGCAGTTCGCGGCGCTCGCGTTCGTTGGTCATCTTGTGCGACACGCGCCGCGACATTTCCGTGAGCCACGGCTGCAGGTCGTTGCGGTTGGCGTAGTCGTTGGGGATCGGCGCGTCGGCGATGGCCTTGGCAAGGCCCGCGACCACCGAAGGGGCCAGGCTTTCCTCCCGCTGCGCGCCTGCGAATGCCGGTGGCGTGGCCAGCGCGAGCACGAGCGCCACCATCGCCACACGGTGCGTGGGGTGCGGGGTTCTGCCGCGAAGGGCGGCTCTGGCGGCGTGCAGCATGTCGTGCGTCGTCGTGCGGTTCGACTTCCTATAGAGCGAGGCGTTCACGGATGAAGGCGCCGATGTCGCCCACCGCCACCGGCGTGGCTGCGGTCTCCGTGCGCGCCTGGTACTCCACGCGGTCTTCCTTCAGGCCCCGGTCGCCGATCGTGACCCGGTGCGGGATACCGATCAGTTCCAGGTCTGCAAACATCACGCCAGGACGTTCGCCCCGGTCGTCCAGCAGCACTTCGATCCCGGCACCTTCCAGCTCCGCGTATAGCTTGTCGGCGGCCGCCTTGACGGCCTCGCTGCGGTCGTAGCCAATCGGCGCGATGGCCACGGCAAACGGCGCCAAGGGCAGCGGCCAGATGATGCCCCGGGCGTCGTGGTTCTGCTCGATGGCGGCGGCCACGACCCGGGTGATCCCGATGCCGTAGCACCCCATTTCCAGCACTTTCGATTGACCGTCGGCAGCCAGATAAGTTGCCCCTAGCGCGGTCGAATAGAGGTTGCCCAGCGCAAAAACATGGCCCACCTCGATGCCTCGGGCGATCGAGAGCGTGCCCTGGCCGTCGGGGGAGGGGTCGCCGGCCACGTCATTGCGCAGGTCGGCAACACCGTCGGGTTCGCGGCAATCGCGGCCGAAATTGACGCCGCGCAGGTGGAAGTCAGGCTCGTTGGCACCGCAGACGAAGTCGCTCATCACCGCCACCGAGCGGTCGACGAAGAGCGGCATGTCGCGTGAAATGCCCACCGGGCCGAGATAGCCGGGCCGGCAGCCGGTGGCCTCGATGATTTCCTTCTCCGTGGCCATGCGCCAGCCGTCGAAGCCCTGCAGCTTGCCGATCTTGATCTCGTTGCCCATGTGATCGCCGCGCACCAGCAGCATCTGCACGCGGCCATCCGCCCACACCATCAGGCACTTGACCGTGCGCGGCAGCGGCAAGCCCAGCAATTCCGCAACGTCCTCGCAGGTGGACTTGCCCGGCGTGGGTACCTTGGCCATTGCTTCCGTGGCCGCGGGTCGCGCCGGCGCGGGCGCGAGGGCTTCGGCCTTCTCGACATTGGCGGCGTACGGCGACGTGTCGCTGTAGGCGATCGCGTCTTCACCGGAATCGGCCAGCACTTGGAACTCGCAGGACACCGCGCCGCCGATGGCGCCGCTGTCGGCGTCGACTGGACGGAACCGCAGGCCCATGCGCGTGAAGATGGCGACGTAGGCGTCGTACATCTTCTGGTAGGACCGCGTCATGCCGGCCTCGTCCACGTCGAACGAGTAGGCGTCCTTCATCACGAATTCGCGCGCGCGCATCACGCCGAAGCGGGGCCGGATCTCGTCGCGGAACTTGGTCTGGATCTGGTAGAAATTGACGGGCAGCTGGCGATAGCTCTTCACCTCGCGCCGCACGATGTCGGTGATCACTTCCTCGTGCGTCGGCCCGACGATGAAGTCGCGGTCGTGCCGGTCCTTCAACCGCAGCATGTTGGGGCCCATTTTTTCCCAGCGGCCCGTTTCCTGCCACAGCTCCGCCGGCTGGATCACCGGCATCACGAGTTCCAGCGCACCGGCGCGATCCATTTCCTCGCGCACGATCGCCTCCACCTTGCGCAGCGTCCGCAGGCCGAGCGGCATCCACGTGTAGAGCCCGCTGCCGAGCTTCCTGATCAACCCCGCGCGAAGCATCAGCTGCTGGCTGATGATGTCCGCTTCGGCCGGGGCTTCCTTCAACGTGGCGAGATAGAATTGTGATACACGCATGATGCTGTTTTTGTTGGGAAAAACGCATTGTAGCGCGAATGCGCGCCCCTCGCCGCGGCATTCGGGGCCGCGCGGGCGGAACCCGGAGGGTGGCGCGGAACTATGGGCCGTTCGCCGCGCGCCGGCGCGCGAGATCGATGTCGATGTACTGGTAGTAGTTGCCGAATTCCGAACGGCGATAGCCCTGCACCCATGGCTGCATGAAGGCGTTCTCGATGTCCACCATCAGCGGCAGCATCGGCGCCCAGACCGCCACGATCGCATTCATCACGCGCGCCGCCTCCATGCGCTCGCCCGGCGTCGGCGCGCGCAGGAAGCGTTCGAGCGCGCGGTCGTAGGCGTCGAACTTGAATGCCGATTCGTTGAGGTCGCGCGGCTCGGGACCGTACAACTGCCGGAAGCCGAGCCCGGTGGGGGACGTCGAGCGGCCGTGGATGACGATCTGGAACTTGCCTGCGGCGACATCCTTGAAGAGATCCTGCGTAGCCATCGTGCGAAACACCATCCGCACGCCGATCGCGTCCATGTTCTTCTTCAGCAGCGTCTGCACTTCGCGCCACACGCTGCCCGGGAAGATCAGCAGCGTGAGCGCAAGGGGCCGGCCGTCCGGCTGCAGGCGGAAACCCTCGGCATCGCGCTTGCCGTATCCGGTACGATCGAGCAGCGCGTTGGCCAGCGCTGCGTCGTGGCGGCGTGGCGGCAGCTGGTCATCGAAGCCGAAGAGCCCGGGTGCCAGAATCTGGCTCGAGGTAATGCCCTGGCCCGCATACACGACGCGAATCAGCGTTTCCGCATCGACGCCGAGGCCCAGCGCGCGGCGCAGCGCCACGGCCGAGGTTCCCATGCCGCCCAGCACCGGGTCCAGCATGTTGATGTAGAGCGAACGGACCGAGATCGTCTCGTAGGGCTGGCGCCGGATGCCGCGCGCGGCCATCTTCGGATCGAGTTCGCCGTTGACGAGGAAGCGCTGCGCGCCTTCGCCGCGCAGTTCGACGATATCGAGCTTGCCGCGCTCGAACTCCAACAACCGCGTCTGCTGCTCGTCGATCACGTTGAACTCGATGCGCCCCACCTGCGGCAACGACTTGCCCTGCATCGAACGGATCAGCGCCGCATGCGCCGGATCGTCGGACTGCGGAAACACCAGGGGCCGATAGCGCGGATTGGCTTCCAGCACGACCTTCGATCCGCGTTGCCACTCGGCCAGCCGGTAGGGCCCGGTGCCGACGGGACGGGACTGGATGTCGCCACCGGCGGCATCGACCACCTCGCGCGCGACCGCGCGCATGCCGACCATCACGTCGGTCATCGTCGGGTAGTTCGGGCTGACGACCTGCACCTGCAACGTGTACCGGTCGAGTGCGCGCAGGCCCTCCACGGGTGCGTTGTAGTCGAACTTGGCGCCGGGCTTGCGCGCTGCCTCGACCACATTGCGCATGCCGACGATCAGGTCGGACACCAGCGGATCGCCGCCACCGCGCAGGTTGGGGTCGAGATACCGCTTGATCGAGTACACGTAGTCGGCGGCAACGAGCTCGCGCGGCTTGCCGCCGAAGGCCGGGTCATCGGTGAAATGGATCTGCGGCTTCAGCTTGAACGTCCACGTGAGGCCATCGGCGGAGACGACCGGCGCGGCGACCGCCGTGTTGGGCACCGTGCGCGGCGGGCGCGCGAAGAAGTCCCAGTGGAACATCGCCTCGAAGATCGCGGAACCGATGGTGTTCGAGTAGGTGTCCTGCCATTGCTGCGGATCGAGCGTGTCGAGGTCGCTGGTGGACAGGTGCAGCACCTTGGCCGGATCGGCGGCGGCATGGACCGGTGCCGAGAACAGCAGCAGCGCGCCGACGCACGCCAGGGCGGCGCGGTGGAGTCGGGCGTGACGGGACACGCGGGCGGGATGGGTTTGCATCGGCATCAGGCAGTGGCAGCGTATCATCGCAACCCATGCGGTGTGCGGCAAGGGCCGCGAACCATCGCGGAAGG
>JANNNM010000628.1:0-2966 GCA_031398535.1 Betaproteobacteria bacterium
CTCGACGAAGGCCTGGTCGTCCGGAGCCCCGGCAACGGCAGGAACCTCGATCGTCGGCATCACGAGCGACATCGGCGATGCCCGCGATGCTGCAGCTTCGTCTTCAAGGCGAGCCAGTGCCGCCGCGGCCGCTTCGGCGTCAGCCTCGGTCGCACCGTTGGCCGCATCCTGGCGCAGGTCGTCGAGCTCACCCTGGATGGCGGCGGCTTCTTCGACATCGCGCGCCGTGAAGCCTTCGCAGGCACGGACGCGATTCACCAGCAGTGAAAGCCCGGCCACGGCACGCGCCAGCACCGGCTGCGCGGCGCCTGGCATCGGCGCGCCGCGGTCGGACAGCGCGAGCTGGGTCTGCTCCATCGCGCGGGCAAGTGTGGCGACCAGCGGAAAGCCGCCGGTACGGTGAATGCCGCACAGCGTATGACTGGCCCGCACCATCGCCGCGGACGGGACGGCCAGCGGATCGAACTGCAGCGTGGCCAGTTCGTGGTCGAGGACCGCCACATGCTGCAGCGCCTCGTCACTGAGGATCGTCCACAGCGAGCGCGACAGCGTCACGTCGCCGATGGTGATGTCATCGGGCGGCGGATCGGCCGCCATGATGTCTTCCAGTTGTGGGGCCGTCGCCTCGAAGGGCAACGACACCGGTGCTGCAGCAACGGGCGCATCGCCGACCAGCCGCAACACCGGCGCGTCGGAGGACGGGCTGTCGGGCAACGACGGCAGGTCGATCGACTCGAGGTATTCGGGCTCGATCGCGATGACACCCGCGCCGTGGTCGTCACCGGACCCCAGCTCCGGCAGGTCGATCAGTGCCAGCGCAGGCTTCGTGAATGGCGCGCCGCCAGTTGCCACCGTGGTGGGACCGCTGACGGGGCTGACGGGCGCGACGGCAGGCGCTTCGAGCGGTGCCAGCGCCGCGTTAACTTCGACCACGGCCGGCGCCGCGGCGCGGACGAGATCGACGACGTTGGAAGGCAGTGCTTCCACGGCCGCTGCGGCCCCGGGCAACTCGCGCTCCACGGCGGCAATGGCGGTGAACAGTTCCTGGGCGTCGGCGTCGAGCCGGCCTTCGCCGGTCAGCGCCTCGACCCACCGGCGGAAACTCGCTTCGGCGACCGTGACCATCGTCTGCACGGCGCGCGTGACCGGCCGCTCTTCCTCCAGCAGGCGATTGCACACGCGCTCGACTTCGTAGGCCACGTCGCCCAACTGCGTCAGGCCGACCATGCGGCCGCTGCCTTTCAGCGTATGGAAGCCGCGGCGAATCGTGCGCAGGGCCTCGCGGTCGCCCGGATTGGCGGCCAGTGCCCGTTGCTGCTCGGCCACGCTGTCCAGAACCTCGGCGGCCTCGAACAGGAAGATTTCCAGCAGTTCGCGGTCGAGTTCGCCGGCATCGGTGGCAAGCAGCCGCTGCGTTTCCTCGGAGATGGCAGGCGCCGGCGCCGACGTTTCGGCGATGGCTTCCACGGCTGCGGCCAGGTTGGCGGTGCCGCGCGCATCAAGTTCGGCGAGCACGCCTTCGGCCTGGGCCACGAGTTCGGGGTCGCCGATCAGTTCGGCGTCATCCCGCAGTCCGACCAGCTTGCGCTTCAGTGCTTCGCGAGCAGCGGCATCGGCCGGCGCGCGATGCACTTCGCTGACCAATTGCGGCAACGCGGCACGCAGCTCGGCCACGGCGGCCTCAACCGAATCGACATCGGCGGCGGCCGGTGCCGGCGCTTCGCCGAGACGCTTGGCGATCAGCGGCGCAATCAGGCGGTCGCGCTCCGGGCGCTGCTGTTCCACGGCCTCGATGTAGAAACCCAGTCCCGACAGCGACTCGGCCAGCAGCTCGAGGTCCTCGTTGTTGACCACCGTCTCGGGGTCGGCGTACGTCGCGATCTGCGCCTCGCAGAGCTCCAGCAGCCGGTCGGCCTCGGTGAGGCCCAGGATCTGCAGCGCGCCGCGGATCTGGCTGCTGTCCTTGGCCAGCGTGGCCAGTTCGGCGCGCTTCGTGTGATCACGGAAAAACGCGTCGAGCAGCTGCTCCATATGCCGCAGGTTGGCCTGGATCTCGCGGCCGACCTGGGCCAGCAGCACGCGCTCCTGCGCGCGCTTGCTCATCTCGTCCAGCATCGGCGCGCTGGCGCCGCTGGGGGCGCGGCCCTGCCGGGCGGCATCGAGACGCGCCAGCATGGCTTCCACCTGTTTCGGGAAATCCGGGGACAGCGACGAATAGTTCTCGAACGCGCTTTCGGCCAGCAGGAGGGCGGTGGCGTATTCCATCGCCACCGGTTCGCTGACGCCGGACGTGGGCATCTTGTCGAGCCGCTCGACCAGCGCTGCCGTCAGCTTCATCAGCGTGCCGTTGTGGATCTCGGCCGCCTTGGCATGCACCGAGGCCAGCGTCTGCTTCAACTTGGGCAGGTTCTCGGCACGGCCGGAGGCCGCCTTCAGCCATGCATCCTTGGCGCCGGACAGCTGTTCGCGCGCCTCGCGCAGCAACGGCTGCAGGCGCACGACGTCGGCGGACAGCACCTCGGCGGACGGGATCAGACCCGACAGCTTGAACGCGCGCTGCACGGCCTGTACCTGCGGCCCGACGGGCGCGCAGATTGCGACGAAATAAAGCACCTCGCGACGCAGCCGGTCGGCCACCTTCGCGCTGCCTTCGGCAACGCGACGGATCTGCAGGTCGATGCGCGCGGCCAATTGCTTGACGCCGAACCCGCTGTCGAGCCCGCCTTCGACCAGCCCTTCGAACACGGCGCCGACGGTCCACCAGAATGCGCGCAGGTTGCCCTGCGTGGTCACGTCCTCGATGCCGACGATTGCGTCACGCATCGCGGCGGCACCGGACTCGTCGCCGCGCAGCCAGGCCAGCAACCCGCGCTGATACAGGCGACGATGCTTGACGAGATGCGACGGCAGCCGGTTGGGCGACAGCACTTCGCGCGCTGCGATGCGCGGCGGACGCGGCGAGAGAT
>JANNNM010000697.1:0-1730 GCA_031398535.1 Betaproteobacteria bacterium
TTCTCGTGCGCGCCATACGCCACCGCGACGCCCGCCGTGTTGGCATTGCGCGCCAACTCGAGATCGTGCGTCGTGTCGCCAATCATCAGCGTCTGCGCCGGTGGCACGGCCAGCCGGTCCATCAGGTGCAGCAACATGTCCGGATGCGGCTTCGGCATGCCTTCGTCCGCGCAACGCGTCGCATGAAAACGGGTAGCGAGGCCGTTCTTGACCAGCGCCCGGCCGAGGCCGATCCGGTTCTTCCCCGTGGCCACCGCCAGCAAGTAGCCCGCATCGTCGAGATCGCGCAACAACTCCGCCGCCCCCGCAAAGAGCGGGATGTCGTCCTCGCGCGCCAGATAGTGGTGCCGGAATCGCGCGGACAACTCGGGATAGCGCGCGGCGGGCAACGCCGGTGCCACGCGCTGCAGCGCGTCGCTCAATCCCAATCCGATCACGAAACGCGCTGACGCCGTGTCCGGCACCGGCTCGCCCACATCGCGGCATGCGGACTGGATCGCCTCGCCGATCATCGTCGTCGAATCGGACAGCGTGCCGTCCCAATCGAACACCAGCAGGCGAAAGCGCCGCGACGCCGCGTCACGCATGCGGAGCAATCGCCGCGGGTGCAGCGTCCAGCTTGGCAATGAAGCGCGCGAGTTCCGGTGGCAGCGGCGCGACGAACGACATCCGCTCGCGCGTGACCGGATGGTCGAAGGCCAGCGTCTGCGCGTGCAGGAACATGCGCTTCAATCCGGTGCGGGCCAATTCCTTGTTCCACGCGAAGTCGCCGTACTTGTGATCCCCCGCGAGCGGAAAGCCCAGGTGGGTGAGATGCACGCGAATCTGGTGCGTGCGGCCCGTCTTCAACTCGGCTTCGAGCAACGCCAGCGGCGGGTCGCGGTCGAACCAGGTGTTCAACCGCCGGAAGATGGTCTCGGATTCCTGGCCGTCGTCGTCGTCCACGCGCACGCGGCGCTCGCCATCGGCCGTGGAGAACTTGTGCAGCCCGAGCTTCACGCGGCGCATGGCATCGCGCCAGCGGCCGCGCACCAACACCTGGTACCGCTTGTCGAAGCCGTGGTCGCGCAGCTGCGCGTGCAGGTCCACCAGCGCTACCCGCTTCTTGGCCACCAGCATCACGCCGGAGGTGTCGCGGTCGAGGCGATGCACCAGTTCCAGGAATTTGGCCTGCGGCCGCGCGGCACGCAACTGCTCGATCAGCCCCGCCGAAATGCCGCTGCCGCCATGGACGGCGAGACCCGACGGCTTGTCGATCACGATCAGCGCATCGTCCTCGAACAGGATGGGCATCGCCTCGCCCGCACGCACATGGTGCGGCGCCGGGGTACCGGGATCGACCGGCGCGGCGGTCCGCACCGGGGGCACCCGGACGACGTCGCCCAGCGCCAGCCGGGCGTCAGGACCAACCCGGCCCTTGTTCACGCGAACCTCCCCGCTGCGCAGGATCCGGTAGATGTGGCTCTTCGGGACACCTTTCAGGTGCCGCGTCAGGTAGTTATCGATACGCTGCCCGACGGCGTCCTCGCCGATGGTGAGCCACGACACAGCATCCTTGCTTAACTCGTTCATTTCTCTTATGATTGTGGCGGGTTCGCACCAGCGCGGATCCGGCAGGCAGGCTGACCCCTAACCCGGGTGGCATCCCTCCCGGACAGCGCGCTGAGCGGGGTAGCGTCGGGTATCGATGGCCCCACGAACTACCCGGTTTCAGTCGCTCGCCGGTCGGG
>JANNNM010000388.1:0-1686 GCA_031398535.1 Betaproteobacteria bacterium
GATTGACCAGGAAGAACCACTTCTTGATGGCGTTCATTTACTTCTTCGCGCAGACGCGCTTCGTGACGATGAAGGCGCTGCAGCAGGGCTTGAAGCCCATCGTGGTCGTGAACAAGGTCGACCGCCCGGGCGCGCGTCCGGAATGGGTCGTCAACGCCACGTTCGATCTCTTCGACAAGCTGGGCGCCAACGACGACCAGCTCGATTTTCCCGTCGTGTACGCGTCGGCGCTGAACGGCTGGGCGACGATGGACGTCAAGGTCGCGAAGACCGGGGTGCCCGACGGCGCCGGCGACATGAAGGCGCTGTTCGAAACCGTCATCGCCTCCGTGCCCGCGCCGGAAGCCGACGTCGACGGCCCGCTGCAGTTCCAGGTCAGCGCACTCGACTATTCAAGCTATCTCGGGCGCCTGGGCATCGGCCGCATCCGCCGCGGCAAGTTGAAACCCGGCCAGGAAGTGGCCATCCTCAACGGCCCGCTGGCCCCCGGCCAGATCCCGCAGAAGGCGAAGATCAGCACGGTGCTGGGCTTCCACGGCCTTGAACGCGCCCCGGTGGAAATGGCGATGGCCGGCGACATCGTGCTGGTCACCGGCATCGATGACATGTCGATCGGCACCACGCTGGCCGCCGTCGATTTTCCCGAGGCGCTGCCGCCGATCATGGTGGACGAGCCCACGCTGTCGATGTATTTCCAGGTCAACACGTCGCCGCTCGCCGGCCGCGAGGGCAAGTACGTCACGTCGCGCAACCTGCGCGATCGCCTGACGAAGGAACTGCTGACCAACATGGCGATGCGCGTCGAGGACACCGGCGACACCGACTCATTCCTGGTGTTCGGCCGCGGCGAACTGCATCTCACCATCCTGATCGAGAACATGCGCCGCGAGGGTTTCGAGCTTGCCGTGTCGCGCCCGCGCGTCGTGATGCGCGAGATCGACGGCGTCACCTGCGAGCCGTACGAATCGCTGTCGGTCGATGTCGAGGAGACGCACCAGGGCGCCGTGATGGAAGCCCTGGGCACGCGTCGCGCCGACCTGACCAACATGGAATCCGACGGCCTTGGCCGCGCGCGTCTTGAGTATCGTGTGCCGGCCCGCGGCCTCATCGGCTTCCAGGGCGAGTTCATGAACCTGACGCGCGGCACCGGCCTGATGAGCCACGTGTTCGACGGCTACGCCGAAGTGAAGGGTGAAATCCCGGATCGCCGCAACGGCGTGCTCATCTCCGCGGAGGACGGCCCGGCCGTGGCCTACGCATTGTGGAAGCTGCAGGATCGTGGCCGCATGTTCGTCTCGCCCGGCGAGGCGCTGTACGAAGGCATGGTCATCGGCATCCACAGCCGCGACAATGACTTGGTCGTCAATCCGATCAAGGGCAAGCAGCTCACGAACGTCCGCTCTTCGGGTACCGACGAAGCCGTGCGTCTCGTACCGCCGATCGCGATGTCGCTCGAATACGCGGTGGAATTCATCGCCGACGACGAACTGGTCGAGGTCACACCGCAGTCGATCCGCATCCGCAAGCGTCACCTGAAGGAACACGAGCGGAAGAAGGCTTCGCGCGAAGCTGCATAGTTCGCGGTGTTGAAGGCTGCAACGCTGGCCGTGCTGTTCGATCTCGACGACACGCTCGTCGATCATCAGCATGCCAGCCGCATGGCTGTTGCGGGAGTGCATATGGCAT
>JANNNM010000724.1:0-1759 GCA_031398535.1 Betaproteobacteria bacterium
TGTCGTTTTGGCTGCGACTTCCTCGGGTGTTACGCCGGGCGCAGTCTCGATCAGTCTGAAGGGTGACGCATGATCGCTGCGCTGAAAGACCGCAAGATCGGTGATGATCATATCGACAACATTCTTACCAGTTAGCGGCAACGTCGAATTGCACGACTGCTTCGCGCACAACGAGCTGCTGAGCTACGAAGCCCTGCAGCTGTGCCCCGAGGGCGGTGGCGAAGCGTTCGTGCGTGCCGGCGACAACACTTATGGCGGGCGCGTCGTCACCAATCCTTCCGGTGGCCTGCTGTCCAAGGGACATCCGTTGGGCGCCACCGGCCTCGCCCAGAGCTTTGAACTGACGCAGCAGTTGCGCGGCACGGCGGAGGCCCGGCAGGTACCGGGCGCCCGGATCGGGCTGCAGCACAACCTCGGGCTGGGCGGCGCCTGCGTCGTGACGCTCTACCGGTCCAGTTGAGCTTCGCTGGGGCGCCAACCCCCTAAAAGCTAGAATACGGGCTGGACGGGCACACTCGATGCCCGCAGGGAGTGGTCGTCTTGGCGGAATCCGAACCCTCGCAGCCTGCAGTCACGTATGAAGACTGGCTGCGCGCGGCTGCCAGAAGTGCGCCGGGCGGCAACGTCGACGCGCTGGTATGGCATACGCCGGACGGCATCCCGGTCAAGCCGCTCTATACCGCCGCGGACCTGAACGGTCTGCCGTACACCGATACGATGCCCGGGTTCCCCCCCTACGTGCGCGGTCCGCAGCCGACGATGTACGCCGTGCGTCCGTGGACCATCCGCCAGTACGCCGGGTTCTCCACCGCCGAGGAATCCAACGCCTTCTACCGGCGCAACCTCGCGGCCGGCGGGCAGGGCGTGTCGGTGGCCTTCGATCTTGCCACGCATCGCGGCTACGACTCCGACCACGAGCGCGTGGTCGGCGACGTCGGCAAGGCGGGTGTCGCCATCGACTCGGTCGAGGACATGAAGATCTTGTTCGACGGCATCCCGCTCGACAAGGTGTCAGTGTCGATGACGATGAACGGCGCCGTGCTGCCCGTGCTGGCCGGGTACATCGTGGCGGCGGAAGAGCAGGGAGTGGCGCAGGCGCAACTCTCGGGGACCGTGCAGAACGACATCCTCAAGGAGTTCATGGTCCGCAACACCTACATCTATCCGCCGGAACCGTCGATGCGGATCGTGGCGGACATCATCAGCTATACCGCCGTGCACATGCCGAAGTTCAACTCGATCTCGATCTCCGGCTATCACATGCAGGAGGCGGGAGCGAATCAGGCACTGGAACTGGCCTTCACGCTGGCCGATGGCCGCGAGTACGTGCGCGTCGCGCTGGCGCGCGGGATGGACGTGGACACGTTCGCCCCGCGGTTGTCGTTCTTCTTCGGCATCGGGATGAATTTCTATCTCGAGATCGCCAAGCTGCGCGCCGCGCGCCTGCTATGGTGGCGAATCATGTCGGGCTTCGTACCGAAGTCGCAGAAATCGCTGTTGCTGCGCACGCATTGCCAGACCTCGGGCTGGTCGCTGACCGAGCAGGATCCGTACAACAACATCGTGCGCACGACGGTGGAAGCGATGGCCGCCGTGTTCGGCGGTACGCAGTCGCTGCATACCAACGCCTTTGACGAGGCCGTCGCGCTGCCCACCGATTTCTCGGCGCGCATCGCGCGTAATACGCAGGTGATCCTGCAGGAAGAAACGCACATCGGCAGCGTGATCGATCCGTGGGCGGGTTCCTACATGATGGAGA
>JANNNM010000759.1:0-3728 GCA_031398535.1 Betaproteobacteria bacterium
CGGATCTCGCCGATCATGATCACATCCGGGTCCTGGCGCAGGATGGCCCGCAATGCGCGCGCGAAATCGAGCTCGATGCGCGGGTTGACCTGCGTCTGCGCGACGCCGTCGAGCGCGTACTCGATCGGGTCTTCCACTGTCATCATGTTCACCGCGCCACGTGGCAGCCGCGACAGCGCGGCATACAGCGTCGTGGTCTTGCCCGACCCGGTGGGTCCCGTCACCAGCACGATGCCGTGCGGCTGCCGGATCAGCGTATCGATCACTTCCAGCGTGCGGCCTTCCATGCCCAGCGCCGCGAGATCGAGCTGCGCGCTGTCACGGTCCAGCAAGCGCAGCACCACGCGCTCGCCCGCGCCGGTGGGTAGCGTCGACATCCGCACGTCGACCTGCTTGTCGCCCAGCTTCAATGCGATGCGGCCATCCTGCGGCAGCCGCTTCTCGGCGATGTCGAGGCTGGCCATGATCTTCAGACGCGACACCAGCGCCGCATGCAGAGCGCGCGGCGGCTCGATGATGTCGCGCAGCACGCCGTCGACGCGGAAGCGCACGACGCTGCGCGCCTCGAAGGGCTCGAAGTGAAGGTCGGAGGCCCGCTCGCGCAACGCCTGCAGCAGCAGCGCGTTGATCATGCGGATGACGGGCGCCTGCGTCGTGCTGTCGAGCAGGTCCTCCGTGACCGGCATGTCCTGCATCAGCCGCGCGAGATCGGTCTCGCGCGCGAGGTCGGTGGCCATCGTGGCGGTGGCCGCCGGCGCGCCCTGGTTATAGGTGCGCGCCAGTTCCCGCGCGAATTCCTCGGCAGGCACGGTGCGCGCCACCAGCGCACGCTGCAGCACCCGCTTCACCTCGATGACGCCGTCCGCGGTGGCATCGGGACGCAGCAGCACGATGACGGCATCGCCGTCGAGACCCGCCGGCAACACGCCATGGGCCTTGGCGAAGGCGTAGGGAATGTCGGCGGCGAACGACGCCGCAGTGGGGGGCAGCAGGGGACGGGCGGTCATGGCGCGGACCCGCGGACCGCTAGAGCAGGGGCGCGGGTTCGCGCGGCGGCGGCGGCGTGACGCTCGGCAGGTTGCCTTCCGGCGTGCCGGGCATCACGCCCTTCGGCGGCAGCGTGGGCACCGTCTGGTCCTGCCAGAAGTAGCGCTCCTGCGGACGGCTCTTGTCCTGCTCGCCCTTGATGTAATCGTAGCGCTCGGACGTCAGTTCGCGGCCCTGCGCGTCGGTGCGCACGACGGTGGGCTTGAGGAAGATCATCAGATTGACCTTCTGCCGCTTGCGCGCGTCGTAGCGGAAGAAGGCGCCGATCAGCGGCAGATTGCCCAGCAGGGGCACCCGATCGGATCCGTCCGCAAACGTGTCCTGGATCAGGCCGCCCAGCACCGCCACCTGCTTGTCGTCGACGATGACGGAGGACTCGAGCGCCCGCTTCGACAGCACCAGGCCCGTGGTGGTGGTGAACGACTCGATGCGCGACACTTCCTGGTAGATCTGCAGGCGGATGGAGCCGCCTTCGGTGATCTGCGGCTTCACGCGCAGCATCACCCCGATGTCGCGGCGGTCAAAGGTCTGGAAGGGCTGCGTCGACAGCGAACCCGGCGTCGTGTATTGGCCCGTCACGATCGGCACGTTCTGGCCGACGATGATTCGCGCTTCCTCGTTGTCGAGCGTCAGCAGCGTGGGCGTCGACAGGATGTTGGCACCGGCATCGGTCTCCAATGCGCGCGCCAGGAAGCCGAGGTTGGTGATGGTGCCAAGCCCCGGGATGCTGATGGTGCCGTCGATCACGCCGAGGTTCAGGCCCTGCCCCAGCGCGCTGATGTTGATCGCGCCGGAGATGATGTTGTTGCCGCTGTCGCGCGTCCCGAAATTGGTGCCGCCGAAGCCCTGCACGTTGGTCTTGTCGATGCCCTGCAGGATCTGCCACTGGATGCCGAACTCGGCCGCGCGATCGGCCGCCACCTCGACGATCAGCGCCTCGACGAACACCTGCGCGCGCCGCACATCGAGCTTCTCGATGATCGCGCGCAGGTTGTTGTACAAGGGTTCGGGACCCATGATGATCAGTGCGTTGTTCGCAACATCGGCCTGGATGGACAGGCCCCCGGGCATCGAGCCGCCGCTGTTCGATCCACCCGCGAACGGATTGGCGTTGTTGGCCGCCTGCGTGGGCGAATTGGCATTGGTGGTCGCCCCGGAGGCGTTGCCCGAGCCCGCATTGGCCGCCGACGCGCTGCCCAGCTGATTGCCGATCACCGACGGCGCCGACGTCGAGATGGTGCCGGCGTCGCTGCCGCCCGAAAGCAGCGAGCGCACCGTCTGCGCCACGCGCGCGGCATCGGCGTTCTTGAGGTAGACGATGAACATGTTGCCGCCCGGGCGACCCGGCGTGTCGAGCTGCTCGACCAGGTTGCGCGCACGCGCGGCGCGCGCCGGATTCTCCGAGCGCAGCAGGACGCTGTTGGAGCGCGGGTCGGCCACCACCGTCACCCGCTGCTGCACATCGGCCGGTTGCCCGGCCGCCGCGCCCACCGCGGTCTCCGCGCCCAACAAGCGATTGAGCAGCGGCACCAGGTCGATCGCGGACGCGTACTTCAGCGTGACCAGCAGCGGCTCGCCGGCCGGCGGCTGGTCGAGCGACGCGATGATCTTCTCGATGCGCCGCAGGTTCTCCGCGTAGTCGGTGATGATCAGTGCATTCGATCCGGGATACGCGGCGATCGTGTTGTTGGGCGAGATCAGCGGCCGCAGCACGTTGACCAGTTGCTGCGCCGATTCGTTGCGCAACGCGATCACCTGTGTGACGAGGCGGTCGCCGCCGGCGCCCACGTTGCCGCTGCCGACGTCGGAGCCGTGCATCTTGGCGTCCGCCTCGAGCACCAGCTTGGTGACGCCGTTGCCTTCCACGGCGGCCACGCCCTGCATGCGCAGCGCCGACAGCAGCGTGGGATAGACGAGGCTCTTCGGCACCGGCCGCGCCGAGATGATGTTGACCGTGCCCTTGATCTTCGGGTCGATGATGAAATTGCGGTTCGTCATCTCCGCGACGGCCTTGACCACGGCCTCGATGTCGGCGTTGACGAAATTGAGGGTGACGGTCTCGTCGGCGGCGGCCGCCGGCAGGGCCAGCAGCAGCGCGATCATGACGGCGCGCGCGAGCGACGCCAGCAGGCCGTGCAGCATCCGGGTACGGCGACGGTGGGGAGCCGTCAAGGCGAAGTGGGCGGCCATTGGCGGCGGCGGGACGATACTCGCCGCGGAATGTTGAAGCGAAGTCGATGATAGCATGGGCCTTCCGCAACATTCCGCCCCCTGCCAGCGGGGTTTCGTGCCCGTGCCGCGGACCGTGCCAGCGTGATGCCGGTCCTGCCGCGACCGGATGAATCCGGATGGGTCGGTGGGCGCATCCAAGTCCCGATGCCCGCCGATTCTGGAGAAATCATGCAAGTTGCGCCCTCACCGATGTTCCGCCGCCTCGTCCTTGGAGGCGCCTTTTTGGCGGCCACCTTGTTCGCGCTGCTCCCGGAGGTTCCGCCCGTCGTCGCGGCCGACACGCCCACGGCTGCATCGGCGCCGTTGAGCGCCCAAGCCGCGGCCGACGCCGCCGAGTCGGCGTCGCAGGCCGCGGAGGACGCCGCCAACCGCGCCCGCGATGTGGCCCGCGAAGCCCGCGACCGCGCCCGGGAAGCCAAGGCCGAGGCCCGCGCCGCCGAACGCGAAGC
>JANNNM010000778.1:0-5236 GCA_031398535.1 Betaproteobacteria bacterium
CGCCGCACGTGAAGGCCGGCGTCACCACGCAAGCCATCAACGATCTTGCCCATCACTACATGGTGGATGTGCAGGATACGATTCCCGCCACGCTCAACTACGCGCCACCGGGCCATGCGCCCTACCCCGCGTCGCTGTGCACGTCGGTCAACCATGTCGTGTGCCATGGCATCCCCGGCGACAAGAAGCTGAAGGACGGCGACATCGTCAACATCGACGTCACCGTGATCAAGGACGGCTTTCACGGCGACACCAGCCGCATGTTCCACGTGGGCAAGCCGCAGATCCAGGCGAAGCGCCTGGCGGAGATCACGTACGAGGCGATGTGGCGCGGCATCCGCGCGATCAAGCCGGGCGCGCATCTCGGCGACATCGGCGCCACGATCCAGCGATTCGCCGAGGGCAACGGCTACTCGGTGGTCCGCGAGTTCTGTGGCCACGGCATCGGCCGCCAGTTCCACGAA
Organism: Betaproteobacteria bacterium; assembly: GCA_031398535.1. Lineage (GTDB taxonomy): Bacteria > Pseudomonadota > Gammaproteobacteria > Burkholderiales > Casimicrobiaceae > VBCG01. The sequence goes on from JANNNM010000778.1 coordinate 465, forward strand.
GAGCCGCAGGTGCTGCACTATGGTCGCGCCGGCACCGGGTTGAAGCTGCAGCCCGGCATGATCTTCACCGTCGAGCCGATGATCAATGCCGGCCGCCCGGGCATCCGTTGCCTCGCCGATGGCTGGACCATCGTCACTGCCGACCATTCGCTGTCGGCGCAATGGGAACACACGGTGCTGGTGACGCCCGACGGCTACGATGTGCTGACCGTGTCGCCGGGTTCCCCCGCGCCGCCGCCCGTTGCGGCGGCGTGAACACCTCGGAAGCTCCCGGCGCGTCCGAGGTTGCGCCGCGGCCCCTGCAACCTGACGCGACGCGGATCGCCGCCTGGCGCGCCCGGCTGCAGGAAGGCCGGGCCGCCTTGCGCGCGGCGTTCTTCGCGAAGCCAGACACCCCCCGCCTGCTGCGGGCGCACGCGCGCCTCGTCGACAGCATCGTGCGTGAAGTGTTCATGCAATGCGCGATGCCGGAAGGCCTGGCCGCGCTGGCGGTCGGCGGCTACGGCCGCGGACAGCTCTTTCCGCATTCCGATGTCGACGTGCTGATCGTGCTGCCGGCGGACGAAACGGTGCCCACGGTCGCCATCGAGCGCTTCTTCGCCGCGCTGTGGGACATCGGTGTCGAGTTGTCGCACGCGGTGCGCACACTCGACGAATGCGATGTGGAGATGCGCGCCGACGTGACGATCCAGACGAGCCTCCTCGAGCATCGGCTGCTGGCCGGGTCGCGCCGGCTGTATCGCCAGTTCCAGAAGCGCTTCGCGGCCGGCATGGACATCCGCGCGTTCTTCGCCGCCAAGGCGCTGGAACAGCAGCAACGGCATCTCAAGTACCAGGACGCGATCTACAACCTCGAGCCCAACGTCAAGGAAAGCCCCGGGGGCTTGCGCGACCTGTCCTCCGTGCTGTGGATCGCGCGGGCCGCAGGCCTCGGCCGCAACTGGCGCGATCTGGCAAGGAATGGCCTGCTGACGATCGGCGAGGCCCGGTCGGTGTCGCGCCAGGAGCGCTTCATCGGCGCGATGCGCGTGCGTCTCCATTTCCTGATGAACCGGCGCGAGGACCGGCTGGTGTTCGACGTGCAGGGCGCATTGGCGAAGCAGCTCGGCCTGGTCGACACGCCGGCCAAGCGCGCCACCGAGCAACTGATGCAGCGCTACTTCCGCGCCGCCAAGCTGGTGCGGCAGGTCAACATCATCCTGCTGCAGAACCTGCACGCATCGCTTTATCCCGCGGCGACGGCCCCGGTCGCCATCGACGCCGAGTTCCAGCAGGTCGACGAACTGCTCGACATCGTGGACGACGGCGTGTTCATCCGTCGGCCTTCCGCGCTGCTCGATGCGTTCCTGATGCTGCAGACGCATCGCGACCTGAAGGGCATGTCGGCGCGCACGCTGCGCGCGCTGTGGCGCGACAAGCGGCTGATCGACGGCACGTTCCGGCGCGACCCGGCCAACCGCGCGCGCTTCATGACGCTGTTCCGGAACGAGCGCGGCCTGCTGCACGAACTGCGGCGCATGAATCTCTTCGGCATCCTGGGCGCGTACCTGCCGGTGTTCGGGCGCATCGTCGGCCAGATGCAGCACGACCTCTTCCACGTGTACACGGTGGACGAGCACATCCTGATGGTGATCCGCAACCTGCGGCGCTTCACGGAGGCCCAGCACGCGCACGAATATCCGCTGTGCTCGCGGCTGATCGCCGACTTCCCGCGGCGCGAGGTGCTCTATCTCGCCGGTCTCTTCCATGACATTGCGAAGGGCCGCGGCGGCGACCATTCCGCGCTGGGCGCGCGCGATGCGCGCCGGTTCTGCCGCGAGCATGGCCTCTCGCCTGCCGACGCCGACCTCGTGGCATGGCTGGTGGCCGATCACCTCGTGATGTCGTCCACGGCGCAGAAGCAGGACCTGACCGACCCGGACGTGATCGCGAACTTCGCGCGCAAGATGGGCACCGAACGCAAGCTGACCGCGCTGTACCTGCTGACGGTGGCCGACATCCGCGGCACCAGCCCCAAGGTTTGGAACGCCTGGAAGGGCAAGCTGCTGGAGGACCTGTATCACGCCGCGCGCGCCGTGCTGGCGGGCACGTCGGCCACGCGCACGATCATGGACAGCGTGGAGGCCAGCCGCACCGAAGCCCTGCGGCTGCTGCGACTCTATGCGGTGCCGGACGAAGCCGAACGGGCGCTGTGGCGACACCTTGATTCGCCCTACTTCCAGCGGCACAGCGCGGACGAGATCGCATGGCACGCGCGGCACCTGTACTGGCGCGTCGCGTCGAAGACCCCGATCGTCAAGGCACGCCTCGCGCGCGACGGCGCGGGGCTGCAGGTCTTCGTCTACATGCCGGACCAGCCGGAACTCTTTGCCCGTCTGTGCGGCTTCTTCGGCCGCGCGGGCTTGTCGATTCTCGAGGCGCGGATCCATACCAGCCGTGCCGGTTATGCGCTCGATACCTTCACGCTGCACGACACGCGCGAATCCAATCCAAGCTACCGGGAAACGATCCAGTACATCGAGTTCGAGCTGACGCGCCTGCTCGAGCTGCACCCGCCGCTGCTGCCGCCGAGCGAGGGCCGGATCTCACGCCAGTTGAAGCACTATCCGCTGACGCCCGAAGTACAGATCTTTCCCGACGACAAGGGCACGCACTACATCCTCGAGGTGGTGGCGGGCGACCGGCCGGGGCTGCTCGCACGCATTGCGTACACGCTGGCGCGCGCCAATGTCAGCGTGGCCAGCGCCAAGATCAACACGCTGGGAGAACGGGCCGAGGACGTGTTCCTGATCGAAGGCGCGCGGCTGCACGACGAGCAGGCGCTGCTGCGGCTCGAGACCGCGTTGTACGAGGAATTGAAGTCGCCGGTGCCGCAACCGGCGTAGGTCAATCGTCGGCGTCCACGCCCTCGAGTTCCGGGAACAACACCTCGGTGAACCCGAAGTTGCGCATGTCGGTGATGCGCATCGGATAGAGGATGCCGTCCAGGTGGTCGCATTCGTGCTGCACCACGCGGGCGTGGAACGCATCGCAGGTGCGATCGATCACGCCGCCGGCCGGGTCGCGGCCGCGGTAGCGCAGCTTCGTGTAGCGCGACACCACGCCGCGGAACCCCGGCACGGACAGGCACCCTTCCCAGCCGTCCTCCATGTCGCCGTTGAGCGGCGTCAGCACCGGATTCACGAGCTCGGTATACGGAATCGGTTCAGCCTCCGGATAGCGCGGATTGCGTTCCATGCCGAAGATCACGACGCGCAGCGGCACGCCGATCTGCGGCGCCGCCAGGCCCGCGCCATTCAGCGCCGCCATCGTGTCGCGCATGTCCTCGATGAGCGCCGCCAGTTCCGGCGTGCCGAAGTGCTCGACCTCGCGCGCGCGTTCGAAGAGCCGCGGGTCGCCCATGCGCAGCACTTCGCGGATCATGGCGCGGTACCGATGCAGGGCGCCACGTGGTCGAGCAGGCGGCGCACTTCGTCCATGGCCGTCTCCAGCACCTGCGAGATGCCCTGCATCGAGATCTGCTGCGCGCTGTCGACACGGCCGGCCGCGTGATTCACCGCCACGCAGATGGCCGCATAGGGCAATCCGGCTTCGCGTGCCAGCCCGGCCTCGGGCATGCCCGTCATGCCGACCAGGGTGGCGCCATCGCATTCCAGCCGGTCGATCTCGGCGGCGGTCTCGAGGCGCGGACCGTTGACGGCGCCGTAGACGCCGCCATCGGCCAGCGCGATGCCGGCGTTGGCCGCCGCATCGAGGCAGCGGGCGCGCAACTGCGGCGTGTACGGATGCGTGAAGTCGACGTGCATCACCTGCCGGTCGCCGCCGTCGAAGAACGTGGCTTCGCGCCCTGAGGTGTAGTCGATAAGTTGCTTGGGCAGCAGCAGGTCGCCTGGCTTGCCCCCGCTGATGATGCCGACGGAGGCGACGGCCACGATGGCGGTGGCGCCTTTTTCCTTCAGCGCCCATATGTTGGCGCGGTAGTTGACGCGATGCGGCGGAATCGTGTGGCCATGGCCGTGCCGGGCCAGGAAGACCACCGGGCAGCCGTTCACCTCGCCGAACAGCAGCGTGGATGACGGGTCGCCGTACGGAGTGCGCACCACCTCGCGGTGGGCGACGGCCAGCGTCGAGAGGCGGGTCAGTCCACTACCGCCGATAATTGCAAGCATGGAAATTGCTTCAAGGAATACAACAGGTTGCGGGATTGGCGGCGAAACTGGAAAACGCCGTCAATTCATGACATTATCATGGAGCTTGGCGACCTTGGATCAAGGTCGATGCACAGCGAATTGTACCGCCACGAAACCGTCCCCAAGCCACCGCCGGGACGCAACGCGGAACGGGGGCGAGAGCCGCCACGACGAAGGGACGTTCATGTACCTCGACCGCTTGTTCAAGCTGATGGCCGAAAAGCAGGCTTCGGACCTCTTCATCTCCTGTGGCGCGCCGATCAACCTCAAGGTGAATGGCGTCGTGCAGCCGGTGTCCACGCAGCCGATGGACATCGACACGGTCCGCCGCATCGCCTACGAGCTGATGACGAAGGAGCAGGCGCGCGAGTTCGAGAACACGATGGAGATGAACCTCTCCCATCTCGACCGCAGCGTCGGCAATTTCCGCGTCAACATCTTCCGCCAGCGCGGCACCATCTCGCTCGTCATCCGCTACGTGCGCAGCAACGTGCCCCCCTTCGACATGCTGAAACTGCCGTCGGTGCTGCTCGACCTCGTCACCGAGAAGCGCGGCCTGGTGCTGGTGGCGGGCGCCACCGG
>JANNNM010000399.1:0-1710 GCA_031398535.1 Betaproteobacteria bacterium
GGGTAGTGGCTGTGGATCGAGATGCGCGTCGAGGAACGCCGGGTCGAGCATGCCGAAGTGCCGCAGGAAGCGTAGCGTGGACTGGCGTGCCACCGCCGGTGCCGCACGTTCCCAGTGCTGGCCGCATTCGATCAGCAGCGCATTGCGCTCCGCCACCGGGTCGTCGAAATCGCCGTAGTCGCGCAGCCGCTTGCCCGCGGCATGGCCGGCGTCGATGATGATGTGGCGCGGCACGCCCACCGCCAGCGCCAGGTCGAGACCCTTGCGCTGCCGGCCCGCCAGCGCCAGCGGCGGGCAAGGGTCGGTCATCGAATGCAGATCGAGGAGGTAGTCGGTGTCGTCATAGATGGGGCGAAGCTCGCGGGCGCGCGTCAGGTCGCGCGACTGCCGCGGCCCGTCCAGCACGTCGGGTGACCACAGCCGGTTGAAATCCTCATCAACGCAACGCGATGAAAACGGATCGGCGGCATTGAAGCGCTCGTAGGCTGCCACATTGGCGAAGGCTACCGTCAGCGTGCCGCGCGTCGGGCGCACCGCCTGCTGCAGCAGCCAGTCGTTGGAAATGGCGCCGCACACCTCGTTGCCGTGCGTCAGCGCCTGGATCGTGACGCGCGGACCCGGCGTGCTCGCCTGGAAGCGCCACACGTACGGAATGCCGGTGTTGCCGAAGCGCCAGCGTTCGAGGTTCGGAAACTCGACTTCGATGGCCGGGGGCCGCGCCCGTGCCGTCATGCGGTGACGCGATCGCAGAGCCGCTGCATGAAGGCCTCGCATTGCACCAGTTGCTCCAATGCCACCCATTCGTTGGGTTGATGCGCCTGCGCGATGTGGCCCGGCCCGCAGATGATGGTGGGGATGTTGGCGAGGTGGAACAGCGATGCCTCCGTCCCGAAGGACACCTTGCCGACGCCGTGCACATGGTTGCAGGCGCGACCCAACGCCGCGATCGGGCTGCCATCCTGCGTGTCGAAGCCCGGCATCGACGACAACGCGTCGAACTCGATGTAGGTGCCCGGGGCCACGGCATGCATGGCCGGCAGTATCTGCTCGGCAAAGGCACGGACGTCCGCGAAAAAAGCCTGCGGGTCGTCGAAGGGCAGGTGACGGATCTCGAAGTCGAACGTGCAGTCGCGCGGCACGATGTTGAGCGCCGTGCCGCCCTTGATGGTACCGACGTGGACGGTGGTGTAGGGTACGTCGTACGCGTCGTCCTGGACGTCGCCGTCGCGAAAGTCGCGGGCGCGCTGCGCGATCCACGCGACGATTTCGCAGGCGATCTGCACTGCATTGACGCCATGCGGCGTCAGCGACGAATGCGCCTCGTGCCCGCGCACGCGGCAGCGCCAGCTCTGCTTGCCCTTGTGCGCCACCACCAGCTGCATGCCGGTGGGCTCGCCGACGATGCAACCGGCCGGCGTGACGCCCCGCGCCGCGATGTCGCTGATCAGACGGCGCACGCCGATGCAGCCGATCTCCTCGTCGTAGGACAGCGCGAAGTGCACCGGCTGGTTCAGCCCGCGCTTGACGAACTCGGGCACATACGCGAGACCGATGGCCGAAAAACTCTTCATGTCGGTGACGCCGCGGCCGTAGAGCCTGCCGTCACGTTCGACGACAGTGAACGGGTCGGTATCCCACGGCTGCCCGTCCACGGGCACGACATCGGTATGACCGGAGAGCACGATGCCGTTGGTGGTGGCATTGCCGTCG
>JANNNM010000800.1:0-3531 GCA_031398535.1 Betaproteobacteria bacterium
AGACCACGTGCTTCTACATGATTGTCGGGCTGGTGGCGGCGGATGGCGGCGCCATCGAGCTCGACGGCGAAGACCTGTCGCACCTGCCGATCCATCGTAGCGCACGCCGCGGCCTGTCGTACCTGCCGCAGGAAGCCTCCATCTTTCGCAAGCTCACCGTGGCGCAGAACGTGCGCGCCATCCTCGAGCTGCAGGACCTCGATCCGGACACGTTGTCCAACCGCCTCGACGCGTTGCTGGAGGACCTGTCCATCTCGCACCTAGCGGACGCCCCGGCGGTGTCGCTGTCCGGCGGCGAACGCCGCCGCTGCGAGATCGCCCGCGCGCTGGCCACCCGCCCGCGCTTCATCTTGCTGGACGAGCCGTTCGCCGGCGTGGACCCCATTGCGGTGCTGGATATCCAGAAGATCATCGGCTTCCTCAAGGAGCGCGGGATCGGCGTGCTGATCACCGACCATAACGTCCGCGAGACGCTCGGCATCTGCGACCGCGCCTACATCATCAACGAGGGCCGGGTGCTGGCGTCGGGGATTCCCGGCGAGATCGTCTACAATGAGGACGTTCGCAAGGTGTACCTCGGCGAACACTTCCGGCTATGAGTGAATCGCTGGTGCGATGAAACAGACGCTTCAACTCAAGCTTACCCAGCATCTCACGCTGACCCCCCAGCTGCAGCAGTCGATCCGACTGCTGCAATTGTCCACGCTCGAGCTCAACGCCGAGGTGGACAGGATGCTGCAGGAAAACCCGCTCCTCGAACGCGAGGACGGCGACGAAGAGCCCCCGCAGGAGTACTCGGTGTCCGGCACGTCACCGGGCCCCGTCACCACCGAACGTCCCACGCGCGAGGAAATTGATGGCGATGGCGACGGCGGGGACGGCATCGCCGCGGCCGACGCTGCGCCCTCGCGCGACGACCTGCCCGATGTCACCGACTTCGCCGACTTCGGCGGCGGCTCCACCGACGGCGACTGGGGTGGTGGCAGCGCTGCCGAGGACGACGACTTCTCGCCGCAGCAGGCGGCCACCAGCTCGCTGCGCGAACACCTGATCAGCCAGCTGATGGTGCTGAACGTGCCGCTGCGCGACCAGCAGATCATCGCCGCGCTGATCGACGCGCTGAACGACGACGGCTACCTGCCCCAGTCGCTCGAGGAAATCGCCGAACTCTTCTCGGAAAACGACGCGATCGAACCTGAGGAACTGGCCATCGGGTTGAAGTACCTGCAGAGCTTCGAACCTTCCGGCGTGGGCGCGCGCGACCCGGCCGAATGCCTGACGCTGCAGTTGAAGGCCATGCCCGCGTCCACCCCGTTCCGCGCCGAAGCGCTGAAGATCGTCGACGGCCACCTGCCCTTGCTGGCGGCCCGCGATTTCACCAAGCTGCGCCGGGTACTCCATTGCGACGAGGCCTGTGTGCGCTCCGTGCGCGAACTGATCCGCAGCCTCAATCCGCGCCCGGGCTCGCAGTTTTCGCCCGACCAGGCGAACTATGTGGTGCCCGACGTACTCGTACGTAAGGTGCGCAACCAATGGACCGCGTCGCTGAACGAGGCGGCCATGCCCAAGCTGCGCCTCAATCGGATCTATGCCGACATCCTCACGCGCAACCGCGAGTCGTCCAACCAGCAGCTGTCGGCCCAGCTGCAGGAGGCCAAGTGGCTGATCCGCAACGTGCAACAGCGCTTCGAGACGATCCTGCGCGTCACCCAGGCCATCGTCGAGCGGCAGCGCCGGTTCTTCGAGCACGGCGAAGTCGCAATGCGTCCGATGGTGCTGCGCGAGATCGCCGACATGCTCGACCTGCACGAGTCCACGATCTCGCGGGTCACGACGCAGAAGTACATGCTGACACCGCGCGGCACCTTCGAGCTCAAGTATTTCTTCGGCAGCCACGTGGCCACCGATACGGGCGGGGCCGCATCGGCCACGGCCATCCGCGCCCTGATCAAGCAACTGATCGCCGCCGAGAACACGCGCGCGCCGCTGACCGACAGCCGGATTGCCGACCTGCTGGGCGAACAGGGCATCATTGTCGCAAGGCGTACGATTGCCAAATACCGGGAGGCGCTGTCCATTCCTCCCGTCAACCTGCGCAAGGCGCTGTAGAGGCCGCCCCCTTGCGCATCGAACGCCGCGGCCAAACGCCCTTTCGCGACAGGAGAGTTTGATGAACCTGAACCTCACCGGTGTCCACCTTGACGTCACTCCCGCCATCCGTGCCTATGTGGTGGCGAAAATCGACCGCGTGAATCGACACTTCGATCATGTGATCGACGTCAACGTCATCCTGTCCGTGGACAAGTTGCGACAGAAGTGCGAGGCCAACCTGCACGTCCGCGGCAAGGAAATCCACGCCGAATCGGTCGATGCCGACATGTATGCCGCCATCGACGCGCTGGCTGACAAGCTCGACCGCCAGGTCCTGAAATACAAGGAAAAGGCCTCCGCCCATCGCACCGACCGCGAGACGATCGAGCGCGAGCTGGCCGCAACGCAGCCGCCTGCGGGCGGCGCCGAATGAGTTGCGTATAATCTTCCACGGACCAGACCGGCGGGGGTCAACCGAATTGACCGCCCGCCGTTTCATTTCCGGGATTCGTTCAATGCCCGGTGCACCCTGATGAACCAGATCGCCGAACTGCTGCCCGCCGCGAATATCGCGCTCGACGTTGACGTGACCACCAAGTCGCGGCTCTTCGACGCGGCTGCCGCCTTGTTCGCCGCCAGCAGCGGCCTTGACGCACCCTTGATCGCCGGCAGCCTCGGCGCGCGTGAACGGCTGGGCTCCACCGGCCTCGGCCAGGGCATTGCCATTCCCCATGGCCGCATCAAGGGCCTGCGCACGGCCGTCGGCGCCTTCCTGCGTCTGCGGCAGCCGGTCGCCTTCGATGCACCGGATGGCAAGCCGGTATCGCAGGTCTTCGTGCTGCTGGTGCCCGAGCAGGCCACCGACCTCCACCTGCAACTGCTTTCCGAGCTGGCCCAGATGTTTTCCGAGCGTACGTTCCGCGACAAGCTGGCGACGGCCACCAGCGCCGAGGACCTGGGCGCGCTGTTCCGCACCTGGGAACCGGCGGCATGATGCAGGACGTTCACGGCGACCCACCATCGTTTCGATGAGCGACGAGGCGGCCATGCGCCAGGTCAGCGTGCAGCGCCTGTTCGACGACAATTGCGATCGTCTGGGCATGCACTGGCAAGGCGGCCGCCAGGGCGGCAACCGGGTGCTGACCGGTGACAGCGCGCTGAAGCCCACCGTCGGCCAGGTGGGCCACATGAACCTGATCCACCCGTTTCGCATCCAGATCCTGGGCGCGGCGGAAGGCAGCTATCTCGGCAGCCAGTCGTAAGACGTGCTGCAGCGCTGAATCAATCGCATCTTCACCCCCGAGCTGGTGGCCATCGTGAGGGCCAACGGCGAGAAGGTGCCGCAATATCTTCTCGACCAGTGCAACCAGCATCACATCGCGCTCTTCACCTCGGCGCAGCCGTCACCGCACATGGTCGACGTGTTCCGGCTCTACCTCG
>JANNNM010000804.1:0-3248 GCA_031398535.1 Betaproteobacteria bacterium
GCCGTTCCGATCTTGGCGAACACGCGCTCGACCTCGGGGAATTGGGCCACCCGATTTTGCCTCGACGCCGCGGGCATCGGTCTCGCCGAGGTCGACCACATTGTGTTCTACGACAAGCCGTTGCTGAAATTCGAGCGCCTGCTTGAAACCTACCTCGCGTACAGCCCGCGCGGCATCGCATCCTTCCTGCAGGCCATGCCGGTCTGGCTCAAGGAAAAACTCTACCTGAAGCGCCTGCTACGCACAGAGTTGACGGGGATGCCAGGCGGCGGCTCCGCACCGTTGCCACCGCTTCTGTTCACGGAACACCACCAGGCCCATGCCGCCGCGGCGTTCTATCCCAGCCCCTTCGAGGAGGCCGCCGTGATCTGCCTCGACGGTGTCGGCGAATGGGCCACCACTTCGGTATGGACCGGCACGCGCGATGGGCTGAAGCCTGCGTGGGAACTGCGGTTCCCGCATTCGCTGGGGCTCCTATATTCCGCATTCACCTACTACTGCGGGTTCAAGGTCAACTCGGGCGAGTACAAGCTGATGGGGCTCGCCCCCTATGGCGAGCCGCGCTACGCAGCGCTGATCCAGGAACACCTGCTCGACCTGAAGGATGACGGCACGTTCCGGCTCGACATGAAGTACTTCGACTTCGCCACGGGCCTGACGATGACCAATGCGCACTTCGATGCGCTGCTGGGCGGGCCGCCGCGCCGCGCGGAGTCGCCCCTCGACCAGCGGCACATGGATCTTGCGCGCTCGATCCAGCAGGTGACGGAGGAAGTCGTGCTGCGGATCGCCCGGACGGTGGCGCGGGAAACCGGCATGCGCAACCTCTGCATGGGGGGCGGCGTGGCCCTGAACTGCGTCGCCAACGGCCGCCTGCTGCGCGAAGGTCCGTTCGAACGCATCTGGGTACAACCTGCGGCCGGCGACGCGGGCAGCGCGCTGGGCGCGGCGTTGTGCGCATGGCATGACCACCTGCGCGCGCCACGAACCGTGCACCCGACCGATGCGATGCAGGGCTCCTATCTCGGCCCCGCGTATTCGGCCGCGGAGATCAGGATCCGGTTGGCGTCCGCCGGCGCGGTTTTCACCGAAGTGGACGAATCCACGCTGTATGCGGATACCGCGCGTGCGCTCGGCACCGGTGAGGTGGTGGCATGGTTCCAGGGGCGCATGGAATTCGGGCCGCGCGCGCTGGGCAACCGGTCGATACTGGGCGACCCGCGCAACCCCGGCATGCAGCGGACGATGAACCTCAAGATTAAGTACCGCGAATCGTTCCGGCCATTCGCGCCCGCAGTGATGCGCGATCGCGTCAACGAGTACTTCGAGCTCGATACCGACAGCCCCTACATGCTGCTGGTGGCTCCCGTGCAACCGATGCTGCGCCTGACCGATGCTGCGCAGCCAACGAAGTTCGGCATCGACAAGCTGATGCAGCGTCGCTCCACGCTGCCGGCCATCACGCACGTCGACTACTCGGCGCGCGTGCAGACCGTCACGCGCGAGGACAACCCGCGGTTCTATGCGTTGCTCGATGCCTTCCATGAAGAAAGCGGGTGCGCGGTGCTGATCAACACGTCGTTCAACGTGCGCGGCGAGCCGATCGTCTGCACGCCGGAGGATGCCTACCGCTGCTTCATGCGTACGGAAATCGACCGGCTTGTGGTGGGCAACTGCGTGATGCGCAAATCCGTGCAGCCCCCCGTGGTGAAGGATGAGCGTTGGCAGCAGGAGTTCGAACTTGACTGAACCCGCCGCGCCGCTCACCGATCGCGAGTTGCGCTGGTTCGGCGCGATCCTCGCGGTCGCCTTCGTCGCGATGTTCTGCCTGCTGCTGCCCTGGCTCTACAGCCGGGAGATTCCGTGGTGGCCCCTTGGTATCGCCACCATCCTGGTGCTGCTCGCCGCGACGTGGCCGCAGTCGCTTGCCCCCGTGCATCGGGGCTGGATGCGCGTCGGCAACGTCCTCGGGTGGATCAACACGCGACTGCTGCTGGGCGCAGTGTTCTTCCTGCTGGTCGTGCCGATGGGCGCGCTGATGCGGTTGCTGGGTCGGCACGGCATTGCCCGGGGGCGCGACGCGAGTGCCGTCAGTTATCGCGTGCCTGTCACCGACAAGGACCCTGCCAAGGACCTGACGCGCCCATTCTGACGGCCGCGGCAACGTCGATTTCAGAAAATGGTATAGATGAAGGGCGCCAGCACGGAGCCCTGAGCAAAGACCAGCAACGCGCCGAACAGGATCAGCACGATGATGAGCGGCGCAAGCCAGAACTTCCTGCGAGCGCGCATGTACGCCCATAAGTCGGAGAACAAGTCGAACATGACGTACGCCGTGGCGAGTGCCGAACCAGCCGACACGATACACGACGCGCCGACGACCAACGCGCGGAGGGTTTTCGATTGACAGTCGTGCGCAACGCGTTTCGCCTGATTGCGATCAACGCGGTCGTGCTGGCCGTGCTGGTCGAACTGGCGTCGCTCGGCTGGTACTTCTTCATGCATGGCACGCTCTACTACACGCGCCCCACGGTACCCGTCCCTGCCGTTGCCACGGCGCCGCCACCGCTCACCACGTTCCGGATTGCGCCCTACTTCGGCTTCATGCGCGCGCCGGGACTGGCGCTCAAGGACGCCGTCCCCGCCGATCGCCTGGCCGACCTGGCCGCGCCGGAGCGCGCGCCTGCGTGGACCACGGTCGCGACGAACAACTACGGCTTCCTGTCTCCGCATGACTTCCCGTTTGCCGCACCCGGCGCCCAACCCTTCGTGGTCGGCGTGTTCGGCGGGTCGGTCGCGCAGTGGTTCGCGCTGCAGGGCACGGCCGCCCTGGCGCGCGAACTACGCGGCATCCCGGCAATGCGCGACCGCGAGATCGTCGTGCTCAATTTTGCCACCGGCGGTTACAAGCAGCCGCAGCAGCTCCTGGCACTCAATTACTTCATGGCGCTGGGCCAGCGCTTCGATTTCGTGCTCAATCTCGACGGCTTCAACGAGATCGCGTTGGCGCGCCACAACGTCGCGGCAGGTGTTGCCGTCGGCATGCCGAGCATCGAACACATGGGACCGCTCGCCCGGCTGGCCCCGCTGTCGCAGGAGGGCGGCGACACGGACGCCGTGGCGGAACTCGCGCGGCTGAAGCGCAGGTCGGCCGAACTGGCATCGTCCGCGACCCGCCAGCCGCTGGCATTGGGATACGTGATCGACACACTGCGGCTGCGGCGGGCGACCTTTGCCGTCGCCGAGAT
>JANNNM010000823.1:0-1230 GCA_031398535.1 Betaproteobacteria bacterium
GCCAGCGATTGCGCGTGCGAATACACCTTCGTGATCCTGTCGAGGGCCCCCGCGTTGGACAGCAGGTTCTGCTGGATGCGCAGCTTCACCTCGCCGCACACTGAAAGATCGGTCGTGCACATCAGGTCGAGCGTGCGGCCCACCGCGCCTTCGGTCGAGTTCTCGACCGGCACGACGGCGAAGTCGGTCTGCCCGCTGTCGAGCGCGCGGAAGATCTCGTCGATCGTGGGCAGCGGCATCGCCTCGACGGCGCTGCCGAAATGCCGCGCCACTGCGGCGTGACTGAACGTGCCGGCCGGCCCCAGGTAGCCGATGCGCAGCGGCTGCTCCAGCGCCAGGCACGCCGACATCACCTGCCGGAACACCGCCGTGACGGCGGTGTTCGACATCGGCCCGGTATTGGCCGCGGTGACGCGTGCCAGTACCTGCGCTTCGCGTTCCGGACGGTAGGCCGCCACGCCGCCCTTCAGTTCGCCGATGGTCAGTGCGTGGCGCGCCCGTTCGTTGAGTCGCGCCAGGATTTCACTGTCGAGCGCGTCGATGGCGGCACGATGGCGCGCGATCTCCGTTTCGGCAGCGGCGTCATCCGGCGTGCTCATAGGCGCACTCACAACCACCTCTTACGTTGCGGCATCGACACCGTCGTCATCCGTCTCGACAACGCGTTCAAGCCCCGCCAGCTTCTCGCCTTCGCCAAGGTTGATCAGCGTGACACCCTGCGTGGAGCGGCTCATTTCACGGATGGCCTTGACCGGGGTGCGGATCAGCACGCCGCCCGTGGAGATGAGCATCACTTCATCGTCCTTGTGCACCAGCGCCGCCGCGACGACGACGCCATTGCGCTCGCTGCAGTCGATTGCGATCATGCCCTGCGTGCCGCGACCGTGCCGGGTGTACTCGGCGACCGGCGTGCGCTTGCCGTAGCCGTTTTCGGTGGCAGTCAGCACCGATTGCTGTTCGTCGATGGCGACCAGCATCGAGATGACGCGCTGCTTCTTCTCGAGCATCATGCCGCGCACCCCGTGCGCGTTGCGGCCCAGCGGCCGCACGTCGTTTTCGTCGAAGCGCACGGCCTTGCCGCCGGAGCTGAACAGCATCACGTCGTGCGTGCCGTCGGTGAGGGCCACGCCGATCAGCGAATCGCCGTCATCGAGGTCCACGGCGATGATGCCCGACGGACGCGGCCGCGAGAACTCCGCCAGCTTGGTCTTCTTCACCGTGCCCATCGAG
>JANNNM010000838.1:0-2876 GCA_031398535.1 Betaproteobacteria bacterium
ACGGTGGACGGCCGTGGCATGCACGGTGGCATTTTCGTCCTTCACGATCGCGCAGCCGTACCCGTCCAAGCCGATCAAGCTGCTGGTGCCGCTGGCGGCGGGCAGCACTGCCGACATCATTTCGCGCTACGCCGGCAACGAACTGTCGAAGGTGCTCGGGCAGCCGGTGGTCATCGAGAACAAGCCGGGTGCGGGTGGCACCATCGCGATGGCCGAGCTCGCCCGTGCGCCGGCGGACGGCTACACGATCGCATTCGCGTCGCAGGGCACGCTGGTATTCAATCAAGGGATCTACTCGAAGCCCGGCTACGACTCGGTCAAGGACTTCCAGCCGATCACGTTTGCCGGCGGCGTGTCCAACGTGATGATCGTGCCGCCGACCAGTGCTGCCACCAAGCCCACGGACGTCGCCGCCGCCGCGAAGGCCAAGCCGGGTGAGTCCACGTATTCGTCGGGGGGGGCCGGCACCAGCCATCACCTGTCGGGCGTGCTGTTCGGCGTCGTGACGGACACGCAACTCGTGCACGTGCCCTACAAGGGCGCGCCGCAGGGCGTGCTGGCGGTGATGTCCGGCGAAGTCTCGATGGGCTTCTTCAACACTCCCACGGTGATCGGGCAGATCAAGGACGGCAAGGTCAAGGCGCTGGGCGTCACCAGCCTGCAGCGCTCGCCGCTGCTGCCCGATGTGCCCACGCTGGCCGAGCAGGGGATCAAGGACTACGAGATCAACACGTGGTTCGGCTTCATCGCACCGGCAGGCACGCCGCCGGACGTCGTGGCGCGGCTCAATACCGAGCTCAACAAGATCCTGCAGAGCGCCGATGCGAAGCAGAAGCTGGCGCCCCAGGGATTCGACTTGGCACCTCCGTCGACACCGGCCACATTCAGCAAGACCATCGCCGACGATCTCGTGAAGTGGGTGCCTATCGTGAAAGCCTCGGGCGCCAAGGCCGACTGAGGCCACACCACGGGCGCGCGGCGGTCAGCCGCGCGCGTCCGCAGGACCGCTACAGGCCCAGCGCTTCGGCCACCAGGCCGCGCAATTCGCGCCGCATCTTGAGGCGCACCGGCGCCAGCGCCTTGCTGCGATTGCGGTTGTCGAGTTCATAGGGGTCGGCGTCGAGGTCGTAGAGTTCGTCCAGTTCGCCGTCGGTGCCGCGGTTGACCCAGTGAATGTACTTGTAGCGGTCGGTGCGCACCGCCTTGTACGACATCCCCACCAGCCACGGCATCGCCTGCTCCGCCCAGTACTCGCAGAGGATCGAGCGCCGCCAGCCGGTGCGCAGCCGCTTGTCGCCGGCGGCGAACAGCGGCAACAGCGAGCGTCCCTGGATCTGCGGACCCGGCTTGCCGCCGGCCAGCGTCAACAGTGTCGGCGCGATGTCCTGGCAGATCACCAGTTCGTGCCGCCGCGTGCCTGCCCCCACCCGCGGCGGGTAGCGGACGACGAACGGCGACCGGATGCCTTCCTCGTACGCAAAGCGGCGCTCCGGCCCCAGGGCGTGCTCGCCGAAGAAGAAACCGTTGTCGCCCAGGAACACAATGCACGTGTTGTCGAGTTCACCGCTTTTTTCAAGCGCCGCGAGAATGGAACCCACGCCTTCATCGACCGCAGCCATCATCCGTGCGCGCAGGCGAATTTCCTCTTGGCCGAACGAATGGAGCGCGGCCAGCACGGCCTTCGCCTCGTCGCTGCCGCGCAACTGCAGGCATTCGGCCCACGCCGGCTTTTGCTTCGCCACTTCCGCCGGCGACAGCATGTTGGGCTTCTTCGGAAAGATTGCGTTGCGGTAAAGATCCCGGTGCCGCTCGGCGACCACATAGCCGCCCTGCGCGTCGATGCGCAACTTGCCATCCGCGCCCTGCTCCGCATCCGGATGCACGGCCTTGTGCGCGAAGAAGAGCGACCAGGGCTTCCTGTGCTTGCGCTGCACGAAGTCGAGCGCCAGCGTGTTCATCACGTCGGTGATATGGCCCGTGTGCTTCACGTACTTGCCATCCTGGTTCAGCACGGGGTCCATCAGGCGGCCGTGGCCATCGTAGCTGATCCAGTGGTCGTAGCCGGGACGCGGCATGCCGTCGTTGCCCATGTGCCACTTGCCGATGTGCGCTGTTTCGTAGCCCAGGCGCTGCAGCTCGAGGTGATAGTTGGGAAGCCGGTGGCTCATCGCGTCGCGCGCGACATTGTCGATGATGCCGTGCCGGCTCGCGTACTGGCCGGTGACGATCGACGCGCGATTGGGCGAGCAGATCGGCGTCGTGTGGAACGCGCGCTCGAACAACGCACCTTCCTTCGCCAGACGGTCGATGTGCGGCGTGCGCATGTAAGGATGGCCGCCCGCGCCGAACTCGTCGTAGCGCAGGTCGTCGATCAGGATGACGAGGAAGTTGGGTTTGCGTGCGCGCACGAGTCGCCACCGAAAGAATTGCGATGGCATCGAGTGTAAACCGGATGCACGTTGTTTCGTGTGCACCCGGTTAACCGTTGCAGGTTGTAACGTGCAGTTTCAGGCATGCATCGGCAATCCGATGCGGCATTAGACTTTGCCATGACGGACGTGATCCGGAAGTGGGAGAAGCGATGTCCAAACCTGTCGTGCAGGCACTGCTGGTGAAGTTTCTCGCCTGTTGTTCGATCTTCGCGCTCAGCCTGCAGGGTGCACATTCCGAGGACATGCACGCCCGACCAGGCAGCCACGCGCGCACCATCGACGTGAACGGCATGCAGCGGACGTACATCGTCCATGTTCCCGCGAGCACCAGGCCACCTTCGCGCATGCCAGTGGTGATCATGCTGCACGGAGGCGGGGGCACCGCGAAGGCCGCCATGTGGGAAACCGGGTGGGCCATCAAGGCTGACCGGGAAGGCTTCCTGG
>JANNNM010000015.1:0-8527 GCA_031398535.1 Betaproteobacteria bacterium
CGGTCGCGCCCGGCCGACGTCGCGCCGTCCCTGCTCGCGTCCCGTCACAATCGCTGCGGAACCCGCCCGTGCTTTGTTACCATGCGGCGCCTATGTCCTTCCGTTCGCGTCGCCTCCTCCTCGCCACGATGCTCGTTGCCGCCCTTGCCGGATGCGGCAGCGACGTCGCGCGCAAGCGCAGCCTCGTGCTGGCCGAGTGCCGACTGCAGAATCTCGCCTCCGCCGTCCAGTGCGGCGAACTTGAGGTGCCGGAGGACCGCAGCAAGCCGGACGGCCGCAAGATCCGGATCTTTGCCGCGGTGCTGCCCGCCAACACGGTCAGCCCCAAGGACGATCCCCTGGTCATCCTCGCCGGCGGCCCCGGCCAGGCGGCGTCCACGCTGGCGGCCTTCGCCTCGCGCCTGGGCGACATCCGCCGCACACGCGACATCGTGCTGATCGACCAGCGCGGCACCGGGCGCTCGTCGCCGCTCCACTGCGACGTCTTCAAGCCGCGCGACGACGATGCCTTCGACATCGACCCGCTGCCACGCGCCCGGACATGCGTGGCGGAACTGAAGGCGCAAGGCATCGACCCGGCGCAGTACACCACGGCCGCGTGGATCGCCGACCTCGACGCGATGCGCGCGGCGCTGGGCTACGAACGGTGGAACCTGTGGGGCGGCAGCTATGGCAGCCGCGTCGCGCTCGAATACGTGCGGCAGCACCCGCAGCGCGTCCGCACGATGACGCTCGACGGCGTGGCGCCGCCGTCCTTGATCATTTCGCTCGACATCTGGCGCACCCGCGCGGCCACGATGAATGCCATCCTCGATGCGTGCAAGGCCTCCAAGGCGTGCCTGGCCGCGCACCCGGACCCGCACGCGCTGCTGGACCGCGTCGCCGCCGACCTGGGCCCAGCCGGGCGCGAGGTTGCCATTGTCGATCCGCGGACCGGCGCGGCGGAGACCATGCGCATCACCTTCGATGCGGTCCTGAGCGCGTTGCAGCCGCTGACCTACGTGCCCGAGATGGCCACGTTGCTGCCCGAGCTGCTGAGCCTTGCAGCCAAGGGGGAGTACACGCCTCTCTTCGCCGCGACGCTGGCACTGACCGGCACGATGAACGATGCAATGAACGCCGCACTGCACTTCTCCGTCACCTGCGCGGAAGACGTGCCGCGCGTCACCCCCGATGCCCGCGCCAAGGCCCTCGAGGGGATGCCGGTGCGCGACCTCGTGCAGCGGTTGATCGCCGTGTGCGACGTATGGCCCCGCGGAACGTCGCTGCCCGCGATGACGCAACCCTTGCGCAGCGATGTGCCCACGCTGCTGGTATCGGGAGGCATGGACCCGGTGACGCCGCCAGCCTACGGCACACTGGTCGCGCGCGACCTGCCCAACCGCCGCCACATCCGCGCCCCCGGCTAGGGTCACATCGTCACCCCGCACGCGTGCGGGCCCCGGCTCATGGCCGCATTCGTCGATACGGCCGACCCCGCCAAGCTGCCGGCCACCTGCGTGACCTACTTCGAGAACAGCGTGCCCCCTCCGGTCTGGTCCGGGCGACTGGAGCCCCGGCCATGATCCTGGCGACCGGCATGAGCAAGGCTTTCGGCAAGAAGCGCGATGTGCATGCGGTGCGCGACGTGACGCTGTCCGCGCCCAACGGCGAGATCACGGGCCTGCTCGGTCCCAACGGCGCCGGCAAGACCACGCTGCTGCGGATGCTGGCCACGCTGATGCTGCCGGATGCCGGCACCGCGATCATCGACGGGCACGACGTCGTCCGCGATCGCTACGCGGTACGTGAAGGGATCGGCGTGCTGTCCGATGCGCGCGGGCTCTATCCCCGCCTGACCGCGCGCGAGAACATCCGGTACTACGGCGCACTGCACGGCATGCATGGCACTGCGCTCGACGCGCGGATCGACACGCTGGTCCACGCGCTCGGCCTTGCCACCATCGCCGACCGCCGCACGCAGGGGTTCTCGCAGGGCGAGAAGATGAAGGTGGCCATCGCCCGCGCGCTGGTGCACGACCCCGCCACCATCCTGCTCGACGAACCGACCAATGGCCTCGACATCATGAGCGTGCGGGCGTTGCGCACGCAGTTGCGCGACCTGCGCGCCGAAGGCAAGTGCATTCTCTTCTCGTCCCACGTGATGCAGGAAGTGGCGGCACTGTGCGACCGGATCGTGATCATGGGCGAGGGCCGCGTCGTGGCCATGGGCACGGCGGCGGAGCTGATTGCGCAGAGCGGCGCCGCGACACTGGAAGACGCGTTCGTTGCGTTGCTGGGCACCGGCGAAGGACTGGCGGCATGAACCGGGGATCGTTGGGCCGCATCCTGGCGGTAGCGCGCAAGGAAGTTGTCGATACGTTCCGCGACCGCCGCACGATGCTGGTGACGTTGCTGTCCGCGGCGGTGGCCGGTCCGATCTTCATCGTGCTGATCTTCAACATGATCGCCGGCCAGGCCGATCGCGCGCGTGAACTGAAGCTGCATGCGCTGGGGCTCGACCAGGCGCCGGCGCTGGTGGCCTTCCTGGAGCGGCAGCAGGTGGAGCTGAAGCCCGCGCCGGCGGACTACGAGGCCCGGATCAAGGCCGGCGAGATCGACGTGGTGCTGATCGTCGATGACAAATTCGCAGCCGATGTCGCCGCCGGCAAGGCAGGCATCGTGCGCCTCGTGGCCGATCGCTCGCGCGATCGCGCGCAGAGTTCGATCCGGCAGGCCGAGAACCTGCTGCGCGGCTACAACCGGCAATGGGGGGCGCAACGGCTGCTGCTGCGCGGCGTCGCGCCGACGGTGGGCAATCCGCTGACGATCGAGGACATCGATCTTGCCACGCCGCAGCAGTCGGGCTCGATCATCCTGTTCCTGGTCGCGTACTACGGGCTCTTCGCGTCGGTGATGGGCGGCATGGCCGTCGCGCTGGACGCCACGGCTGGTGAGCGCGAACGCCAATCGCTCGAGCCGCTGCTGATGACGCCGGCGCGGCCGATGGAACTGGTGCTGGGCAAGTGGATGGCGGTGGCGCTCTTCTACGGGCTCGTCGTGGCGACGACGTTATCCGGGTTCTACCTCACCTTGTCGTTCGCGCCGCTGCCGGCGGTGGGCGTGCCGTTCCTCTTCAGCCTGCGCGAACTCGCGCGTTTCCTGATCGTGCTGATCCCGATGATCCTGCTGATCCCGGCCGTGCTGCTCTTCCTTGGCAGCCGCGCGCGCACCTTCAAGGAAGCCCAGGCCAATGTGTCGGTGCTGCTGTTCGTCGTGTCGCTGATCCCGGTCGTGCAGCTTTTCCTGCAGCGCAAGGAACCGGAGTGGCTGGTACTGGTGCCGGTGTCCGGCCAGTATTCGCTGCTGAACCTCGCGCTGCGCGGCGAGGCGATCGACTTCGCGCAGCTCGCACTGACCTATGTCGTGCCGCTGATCCTGGTCGTCATCGCGCTGACGGCGGTGTCGCGGCTGCTGTCGCGCGAGTCGCTGCTGGCCGGCAAGTAAGCCCCGCCGCCGTCATGCGAGAATCGCGGGATGCGTAGCACCTCCCGCAACGCCGATGCTGCCACGGCGCTTCCCGCCAGCGAGATGATGGACACGCGCGAGGTCGCGGCCTACCTTCGCCTCAAGGAACGCCGCATCTACGACCTGGTGCGCGACAACGCGCTGCCGCACGTCCGGGCCACCGGCAAGCTGCTGTTCCCGCGCGCGCAGATCGATGCATGGTTGGCCGCCAAGGCCGGCACGCCGGTTACTGCCCCGAAGGAAGCCGCGCCGCCGATCATCGCCGGCAGCCATGACCCCTTGCTTGAATGGGCGGCGCGCGAATCGCGCTGCGGGCTGGCCGTGCTCGCCTGCGGCAGCAGCGCAGGCCTCGAGCGGCTGGCGCGCCATGAAGCCCAGGTGGCGGCGATGCACTGGCTCGACGCTGCCACCGGCGAATACAACGTGCCGCTGGTGCGTGCCCGCATGCCGGGCACCGACGTCGTGGTTATCGAGTGGGCGCAACGCGCGCAGGGCTTGCTGGTCGCGCCCCGCAACCCGTTGGAAATCCGGGGCGTGGCCGACCTCGTGCGCGCGAAGGCCCGCGTGATCGGTCGGCAACCGGAATCCGGCAGCCACCAGTTGCTGGCGCACGTGCTGGCGCAAGCGGGCATCGCGCGTCAGGATGTGCAATGGTTGCCGCAGCCCGCGTTGGCCGAAACCGATCTCGCTGCCGCGATTCGAGACGGTCACGCCGATGCGGGTGTCGCCATCGAGGCCGCGGCGCGCGGCTGCGGCCTGACCTTCATCCCGCTGGCGCGCGAGCGTCTCGACCTCGTCGTGCATCGCCGCGACTACTTCGAGCCGGGCGTCCAGGCCTTGCTGACGCTGGCACGCGGCCCGGGCTTCGCCGCGCAGGCGGCATCGCTGGGCGGCTACGACGTGCGCGGTACCGGGCGCGTCGTGTTCAACGGCTGACGGAAAACACGCGCCGCGCGCAACGTCATCCCCTGGCGTTCGGGAAGAACAGCTGCTGCCCGTCGATCTTGTAGTTGGCGATGGCGGCCTGGCCCTGTGGCGACACGACCCAGTCGACGAAGGTCTGCCCGAGATCCTTCTTCACGTGCGGGTGCTTCGCCGGATTGACGAGCATCACGCCGTACTGGTTGAAGAGCTTATGGTCGCCTTCGACGAGGATCGCGAGATCGCCGCGGTTCTTGAAGGCCAGCCAGGTGCCGCGATCGGCCAGCACATACGCGTTCATCGACGATGCCGTGTTGAGTGTCGGGCCCATGCCGGAACCCGTGTCGCGATACCACGTGCCCTTCTTCGCATCGAGGTCGACGCCGGCAGCCTTCCAGTAGCGCAGCTCGGCCGCATGCGTGCCGCTCTTGTCCCCGCGTGACGCGAAGGGGCTCTGCGACGCCTCGATCTTGCGTAGTGCGCCGAGGATATCCTTGCTGCCCGCGATCTTCGCCGGATCGCTCTTCGGACCAATCAGCACGAAATCGTTGTACATCACCGGCATGCGCTTGACGCCGAAACCTTCGGCGACGAATTTCTCCTCGGCCGCCACGTCATGCACGAACACGACGTCGGCATCGCCGCGACGCGCCATGTCGAGCGCCTGCCCGGTGCCCAGCGCCACGACGCGCACCTTGATGCCGGTGTCCTTCTCGAACGCAGGCAGCAGCGACCCGAAGAGCCCCGACTGCTCGGTGGACGTCGTCGACGATACGACGATGAACTTGTCCTGCGCGGCGGCAGGGCCGACGTTGAACGCCAGCACGGCCGTCGCGACGACCGCGGCGAGAACGCGACGTTTGTTCACGATCATTCTCCTTCGAGGAAGGCGCGCGCCAGTGCGGTTGCCGGTTGCGAGAAAAAAGAAGTCGACGGGGCGCGCTCGGCGATGCGCCCGTCGTGGAGGAAGAGGATGTCGTCGGCCAGCCGCCGGGCCTGCGCCAGGTTGTGCGAAGCCATCACGATGGCGGTGCCGCGCGCATGGATGTCGCGGATGATGTGCTCGACGGCGCGCGTGGCGGCCGGGTCGAGGCTGGCGGTGGGCTCGTCGAGGAACAGCACCTCCGGCGCCAGCGCCCACGCGCGCGCCAGTGCCACGCGCTGCTGTTCGCCGCCCGAAAGCACCCGCGCCGGACGATCTGCTAGCGTTAGCAGCCCCACTTCGGCCAGCGCCTCGCGGATGCGCGCGTCGGCGTCGGCGCCCTGGATACCGGCCAGGTCCAGCGCATAGCGGATGTTGGCGGCAGCGCTTCGCCGCAGCATGACGGGCCGCTGGAAGACCATCGCCTGTCGCTGTGGGCGCTGCGCGGTTCCGCCCCACGTAATGGTGCCGCTGGTCGGAATGACGAGTCCGTGCAGCACGCGCAGCAGCGTGCTTTTTCCCGCACCGTTGGCGCCGACGATGACGGTGCGCGAGCCGGCCGTGAACGTCGTCGAGACGTCGGCAAGCAATCGAGTGCTGCCGCGCCGCACGCCGAGCGCGTCGCAGACGATCGGCAAGCCGGAGGCTGCGACAGGTTCATCCAAAACGCGCCCGTGCCCATTCCCGCGTCGCGTGCGCACCCGCATTCATCGTGAGCACGATCGTCACCAGCACGACGCCCAGCGCCAATGCCAGCGGCAGGTCGCCCTTGCTGGTCTCGAGCGCAATCGTGGTGGTCATCACGCGCGTGACGCCGTCGATGTTGCCGCCGACGATCATCACCGCGCCCACTTCGGCGATCGCCCGGCCGAAGCCGGCAAGCAGCACGGTGATCAGCGAGTAGCGCGTATCCCAAAGCAGCGTCAACGACGCGCGCAGCGTGCTGGCGCCGAGCGACTGCAGCTGCTCGCGGTATTCGGACCAGGCGTCGCTGACGATCTGCCGCGACAACGCGGCGATGATCGGCACGATCAGGATCGTTTGTGCGATCACCATCGCGGTGGGCGTGAACAGCACGCCCCAGGCGCCCAGTGGACCGGCGCGCGACAGCAGCAGGTAGACGATCAGACCCACCACGACCGGGGGCAGACCCATCAGCGCGTTGAGGATGACGGTCAGCGCCGGGCGCCCGGGGAAACGCCCGACCGCAATGGCCGCCCCCACGGGCAGGCCAATGGCGGCCGCGATCACAGTGGCCGTCAGGCTGACCCGCAACGAAAGTTCGACGATGCCGAGGAAGCGGGGGTCGAGGTGGGCGACCAGCCCGGCCGCGACGCCGAGGCTTTCGGAAAAGGTATTCATGGCAGTCCGGAGCACGCATTTGGTGCCATAGGACTGCAATTATATGCAATCCTTACTATTTTGGGGCGTCCGGCTCCGGCTGGTTACGCATCCAGTCCGCCGTTTCGAAAAACGCCCGCATCAGGTTCTCCCGGACGATGGCCGGCGCGCCGACGGCCCCCAGCGCCATCCTCATGCAGGCAAGCCATTGGTCGCGCTCGCTCCCTGCGATCGCGAAAGGCAGGTGCCGTGCGCGCAGACGCGGATGGCCGAAGCGCTGCACATACAGATCAGGCCCGCCCAGCCAGCCGGACAGGAAGAGATGGAGCTTGTCGCGCGAGCCGTCCAGTGTCGCCGGATGCAGCGCGCGGATGCCGCTGAACGTTTCTTCGAGGTCCATCCGGTCGTAGAACGCATCGACCAGCGCGCGCACGCCCGCGTCACCGCCCAGTTGCGCGTAGGGCGCCAAATGCGCGTTGAGCGGTTCGGTAGCCAAATGCGCGGTACTCAACCCAGTTGGCGGATCACGGCCAGCGGCGGTTGCCGCATCGTCGTGCGCGTGCCGAACCATCCAGCGACCGTCACGGCAATGGCACCACCCAGCAAACCATAGACAAACAGCATCGGGTTGGCTTCAAACGGAATCTTGAACACGCGATCGGCCAGCGCCCACCCGACGGCGGTGGCCCCGGCCGCCGCCACCAGCCCGGCCAGCGCGCCGAGCAGCAGGAACTCCGCGATCTGCGCCGTCGCCAGTTGCCGTTTCGTGGCACCAAGCGTGCGCAGGATGGCGGCATCGAACTGGCGCTCGTCTTGCGTGGCGGCAATCGCAGCCTGCAATACGAGCAACCCGCCGGCCAGCGTAAACAGGAATACGAACTCGACCGCGCGCGCGACGTGTTCCATGATGCCCTGCACCTGCCGGACGATCTCGCCGATGTCGATCGCCAGGATGTTGGGATGCTTCTGCACCAGCGCCGGCAACCACGCGCTGTTGCCATCGGGCGCGCGGAATGCCGCAATGTACGTCGACGGCATGGCGTCCAGCGGACCCGGCGGAAACAGCGCGAAGAAGTTCACGCGGAAGCTGTCCCAGTCGACCTTGCGCAGGCTCGTCACCTGGGCCGACACCGCATTGCCCGCAATGTCGAAGGTGAGCGTATCGCCCAGCTTCACACCCAGCGTGGTCGCGATGCCTTCCTCGAGCGACATGCCGGACTCGGCCGGGGGCGCCCCGGGCGTCCAGAACGCGCCGGACATGATCGTGTTGCCCTTCGGCAGGGCCTCGCTCCAGGACAGGTTGAATTCGCGCTCCGCCAACCGGCGCGCGCGTGTGTCCACATACTTCTTCGTGTCGACTTCGGTGCCATTCAACGCCACCAGTCGCCCGCGCACCATGGGATTGAACGGCACGGTGGCGCCCACGCCCT
Source organism: Betaproteobacteria bacterium (assembly GCA_031398535.1). Taxonomy (GTDB): domain Bacteria; phylum Pseudomonadota; class Gammaproteobacteria; order Burkholderiales; family Casimicrobiaceae; genus VBCG01. The sequence continues at coordinate 8,122 of JANNNM010000015.1, forward strand.
TCTGCAATTGTGCGCGCGCGTCGGCCACCTGGTCAGGCAGGACGTTGATCAGGAATTGATTCGGCGCATCGGGCGGCAGGCTGGCGCGCCAGTTGCGCATCAGGTCGCCGCGCACGACGGTGAGCAGCAGCAGTGCCATCAAACCGAGGGCCAGCGCGCCGATCTGCAGGCTGGACGCAAACGCACGGCGCCGCAGGTTGGCCAAACCGAAGCGCCACGTGACGCCACGCTGCGGCAAGCGCTTCAATAACGCCAGCAACAACCACGCGGCGCCGGCCGCGACCAGCAACAGCCCCGCCACGCCGCCCACCATGATGAGTCCCGCCGTCACTTCACGCGCCTGCACGCCGATCAGTAGCGCCACGGTCGCCGCACCCGCGGCATACGCCAGCACGCCGCCGGCGCG
>JANNNM010000413.1:0-12829 GCA_031398535.1 Betaproteobacteria bacterium
GCAACTTCCGGCATGTCGACGCCAGCACGCTCGGCATCAGCCTCGACGAAACCACCACGCGCGAGGACGTTGCTGCCATCTGGCGGATCTTCGAGGGCGGCGAGATCACGTTCACGCTCGCTGAGATCGATGCCACGCTCGACGCCGCGCTGCCCGCGGCGCTGTTGCGGCAGTCGAAGTTCCTCACGCATCCGGTGTTCCACCGCCATCGGTCCGAGACGGAGATGCTGCGCTATCTGCGCCGGCTGGCCGACCGTGACCTGGCGCTCGATCGCGCGATGATTCCGCTCGGCTCGTGCACGATGAAGCTGAACGCCACATCCGAGATGATTCCCGTGACGTGGCCCGCGTTCGGCGCGCTGCACCCCTTCGCGCCCGCCGACCAGGCGGCCGGCTACCTGCAGATGATCACGGGACTCGAGGCGATGCTGTGCGCCGCGACCGGCTATGACGCCGTCTCGCTGCAGCCCAACGCCGGGTCGCAGGGCGAGTACGCGGGCCTGCTGATGATCGAGGCCTGGCATGCAAGCCGCGGCGAAGCCCATCGCAACGTGTGTCTCATCCCTGCCTCTGCGCACGGCACCAATCCCGCGTCCGCGCAGATGGCCGGCATGACGGTGGTGGTCGTGGCCTGCGATGCCGACGGCAACGTCGACCTGGCGGACCTCGAGGCCAAGGCGCGCGCGCATGCGCGCGTGCTGGCCGCAATCATGGTCACGTATCCGTCGACGCATGGCGTGTTCGAGGAAGGGATCAAGCGTATCTGCGCCATCGTTCACGAACATGGCGGACAGGTGTACGTCGACGGCGCCAATCTCAACGCGATGGTGGGCCTGGCTGGACCCGGACATTTCGGCGCGGACGGTTCGCACCTCAACCTGCACAAGACCTTCTGCATTCCGCACGGCGGCGGGGGTCCGGGCGTCGGCCCGGTGGCGTGCAAGTCCCACCTCGCGCCGTTCCTGCCCGGTCACATTGCGCTGGCGGGCGGGTCCTCCGCCCAGCGCATCGGCGCCGTCAGCGCCGCGCCATATGGCAGCGCGTCGATCCTGCCCATTTCGTGGATGTACGTCACGATGATGGGCGGCACCGGCCTCAAGGCCGCGACGGAAAGTGCCATCCTTGCCGCCAACTACATCGCGCGCCGATTGGCGCCACACTACCCGGTGCTGTACTCGGGGCCGGACGGCCTCGTCGCGCACGAATGCATCCTCGACCTGCGGCCGCTGAAGGCGACGTCGGGTGTCGAGGCCGAGGATGTCGCCAAGCGCCTGATCGACTACGGCTTCCATGCGCCGACGATGAGCTTCCCGGTCGCGGGCACGCTGATGGTGGAGCCGACGGAATCGGAGTCGAAGTTCGAGCTCGACCGCTTCATCGACGCGATGATCAGCATCCGCGAGGAGATCCGCGCCATCGAAGAAGGCCGCGCCGACCGCTCGGACAATGCGCTGAAGCATGCGCCGCACACGGCCGGCACGGTGACGGCCGATACCTGGACGCGCGGCTACGCGCGCTCTGCGGCGGCGTATCCGCCGGGCGTTGCCGCGAACGCCAAGTACTGGCCGCCGGTGGCGCGGGTGGACAACGTGTACGGCGACCGCCATCTCTTCTGCAGTTGCATCCCGATGGCGGATGTCGCCGCCACCGACAAGGAACCCGCCTGATGCGCGTGCTGGTGCTTGGCGCCGGCGTGGTTGGCGTCACGGCAGCGTGGTATCTGGCGCAGGATGGTCATGAGGTAACCGTGCTCGACCGGCATGGCGGCGCGGGCCTCGAGACGTCGTTTGCCAACGGGGGCCAGATCTCGGCGTCGTATGCCGAGCCCTGGGCCAACCCGGATGCGCCGCTCAAGATCCTGCAGTGGCTGGGCAAGGAAGACGCGCCGCTGCTGTTCCGCCTGCGGCTCGATCCGCAGCAATGGCGCTGGGGCCTGCAGTTCCTGCTCGAATGCCTGCCGTCGCGCACGCGGCACAACACGATCCAATGCCTCAACCTGGCGCTCTATTCGCGCGATTGCCTGAAGGAACTGCGCGCGCAGACGGGCATCGCCTACGACCATCTCGAGCGCGGCATCCTGTCGTTCTATACCGATCCGAAGGAATTCGCGCATGGCGTCGAGGCGGCTGCGCTGATGCGGCAGTTCGGCTGCGACCGCGACGTCAAGACGGTCGACGAATGCGTGGCGATCGAGCCTGCGCTGGCGTCGTGCCGCAACAAGCTCGCCGGCGGCATCTTCACCATCAGCGACGAATCGGGCGATGCGCAACGCTTCACGACGGAGCTGGCGCGGATGGGCGAGGCGCGCGGCGTGAAATTCCGCTGGAACATGGCAGTGGAGTCGCTGACCTTCGACGGCGATCGCGTGACCGGCGTGCGTTGCGTGAACGAGGAGCACCGCAAGGAGGTGATGGACGCCGATGCCTACGTGATGGCGTTGGGCAGCTACAGCCCGTTCCTGCTGAAGCCCCTGGGCGTACCGTGCCTCATCTATCCGGCCAAGGGCTATTCGGCCACGATTGCCATTGCGGATCATCGCGGCGCGCCCACCGTGTCGCTGACCGACCTGGCATGGAAGATCGTGTTCACGCGGCTGGGCGACCGGCTGCGCGTGGCGGGCACGGCCGAGCTGTCGGGCTACAGCAAGGACCTGAACCTCGTGCGTTGCGAGGCGCTCGTCAAGCGCACGTTCGAGCTCTTTCCCGATGCGGGCGAGCGCGACAGCGCGCAGTTCTGGACCGGCCTGCGTCCCGCCACGCCGTCGAATGTGCCGCTGGTGGGCGGCACGCGCTATTCGAACCTCTATCTCGACACCGGCCACGGCACGCTCGGCTGGACGATGGCGTGTGGTTCGGGCCGCGCGCTGGCAGACATGATGGCGGGGCGCAAGCCTGGCGTGGAATTTGCATTTACCGGTCGATGATCCTGACCTCGTTCAACCGCTGGCAGGCGGCCGTCCTGCATCTTGCGCTAAGCGTGCTGATTGCCGCGACGCTACTCGTGCTGGTGCTGGCCCTGTGGTACCCGGCGCCCTATTTCGCCGCGATGGGCGGGGCCACGCTGCTGCGCCTGCTGATCGGCGTCGACGTGATCCTGGGGCCGCTGATCACGCTGATCATCTTCGATACGCGGAAACCGCGCCTGAAGTGGGATCTCGTGGCGATTGGCGCATTGCAACTGGGTGCGCTGTTGTACGGCGCATGGATCATGTTCGACGCCCGCCCGGTCTACACGGTCTACACTGGGGACCGGTTCGAGGTCGTGCCGGCCAACAGTGTCGATGCCGCCTCCCGCAATCGCGCCAGGCCCGAGTTTGCGGCATGGCCGATGACCGGCCCGCAGGTCGTCGGTGCGCACCTGCCGACCGACGCGAAAGAGCGATCCGACCTCATGTCATCCGCCATGGTGGGCGGCCCCGACATCGCCCACCTGCCGCACCTGTACCACGCCTACGCCGACGTCGCCATCGATGCCGCACGTCGCGCAAAGCCGCTGTCGCAACTCGCGCGGCAGGGCAATGGGCAGGCCGCGCTTGTGCGGGACTACCTCGCGAGCGCAGGCCGTGCCGAGGATGCGGTGGGTTACCTGCCTGTGCGCGCTCGCAACGAGGATTTCGCGATGATCGTCGACCGCAAGACGGGCGCCATCGTCGGATCGCTGCGGATCAATCCCTGGTAGCAGCGGTTCCGTATAATCGAGGACTTTGCTGCAAGGTCCTTGATGCCAACGCTGTTCGCAACTGCAGTCGCACTTGTCTTCGCGGCCTTTGCCGTCGCGGGTCCCGCCCGCGCCGCCGATGCACCGATCGCGTTCCCGGGTGTCTCGCCGCCAGGAATCGCCGCGGCCGCGTGGACCCTCGTCGACGTCACCAGTGGCCAGACGCTGGCCGCGTCCAACGCCGATGAACGCCGCGATCCCGCCTCGCTGACCAAGCTGATGACGGCCTACCTCGTGTTCGGCGCGTTGCGCGCGAAGACGATCCTGCCGTCGCAGATGGTCAACGTGTCGCAGCTGGCATGGAAGGCCGAGGGCTCGCGGATGTTCATCGAGCCGCGCCGCTCCGTTACCGTCGACGAGCTGCTCCGCGGCATGATCGTGCAATCCGGCAACGATGCCTCGATTGCGCTGGCCGAGCTGGTCGGCGGCAGCGAGGAAGCCTTTGCCGCGAAGATGAATGCCGAAGCCGCGCGGCTCGGCATGACCAACACCCGGTTCACCAACGCCACGGGGCTCTCCAATCCGCAGCACTACTCCACCGCCGCAGACATGGCCAGGCTGGGCGCATCGCTGATCCGCGACTACCCGGAGTTCTATCCGCTCTATGCGCTGAAGGAATTCCGCTACAACAACATCACGCAGCCCAACCGCAACCGGCTGCTGTGGACCGACCCGCATGTCGATGGCCTGAAGACCGGGCACACCGATGCCGCCGGCTGGTGCCTCATCGCGTCCGCGCAGCGTGGCGACCGCCGGCTGCTGTCAGTGGTGCTGGGCGCCGCGTCCGACGCCGCCCGCGCCACCGAAGCGCAGAAGCTCCTCAATTTCGGCTTCCAGGCCTTCGACACCGTGCAGCTCTATCAGTCGGGCAAGCAGGTGACGTCGCTGCGCGTATGGAAGGGCACGATCCCCGAGGTGCCGGCGGGCTTCCTCGCCGACCGTTACCTGACGCTGCCGCGCGGCAAGGCCGACAAGCTCACGCTGACGATGCAGGCGCAGGAGCCGCTGGTGGCGCCGGTCGCGCGCGCGCAGTCGGTGGGCACCGTCAAGGTGGCGCTCGAAGGCAAGGCCATCGCCGAGTTCCCGCTGATCGCGCTGGAGGAGGTGCCGCAAGGCAACATCCTCGCGCGCGCGTGGGACACCATGCGGTTGTGGTTTCGCAAGAACTGAATCGCCCAACGCCAGCAGGAGTTCCGCATGAACGCAAGCGATCCGATCGTCTATCTCAACGGCAAGTTCGTGCCGCTCTCCGGCGCGCAGGTCTCGGTGCTCGATCGCGGCTTCATCTATGGCGACGGGGTCTACGAGCTCATTCCGGTCTACCACCGGCAGCCGTTCCGGTTGACGCCGCACCTGAAACGCCTGCAGCGCAGCCTCGACGGCATCCAGCTGGCCAACCCGCACACCGAGGCGCAGTGGGCCGCGTTGATTGCCGAACTCGTCGCGAAGACACCTCATGAAAACCAGGGTGTCTACTTCCAGGTCACGCGCGGCGTGGCCAAGCGCGACCACACGTTCCCGAAGGCGGTGCCGCCGACGGTGTTCATGATGAGCAACCCGCTTGCGACGCCGTCGAAGGAGCAGGTCGAGGGCGGCGTCGCCGTGGTCACGGCCGAGGACAATCGCTGGCACCGCTGCGACCTGAAGACGATTTCGCTCGTGGGCAACGTGCTGATGCGCCAGCTGGCGGCCGACCACGACGCGCTCGAAACGGTGATGTTCCGCGACGGCTTCCTCACCGAGGCGTCGGCGTCGAACGTGCTGATCGTGAAGGACGGCACCATCATCGTGCCGCCGAAGGACAACCTGATCCTGCCGGGCATCACCTTCGACGCGACGATGGAGTTCGCGCAGCAGGCGGGCATCCCGCTGCTGATCCGGCCCGTGTCCCGGGCGGAAGCGCTCGCCGCCGACGAGCTGTGGCTGTCATCCTCCACAAAGGAAGTGCTGGCCATCACGTCGGTGGATGGCAAGCCCTTCGGCAGCGGCAAGCCGGGCCCGGTGTTCCGCAGGATGTGGGACGTGTTCCAGGCGATGAAGCCCAGGGCGCTGGCGCCGGCCTGAGCGGCGCTACGCCGGCGGCGCGCGGCCCGCGCTACGGCAGCGGTGTCGTGGCGCCGAACTGACCGTGCTGGAATACGAGACCGCGTCCGGGCGCGCGCTCGCACGTGGCCACCTCGCCGAAGAACACCATGTGGTCGCCGGCGCGCTGGCGGCCATGGTGATGGCACTCGAACCATGCGATGCAGCCGTCGATCAGCGGCGCATCGGCCCAACCCAGGCGGTACGGCACGCCGGCAAACCGGTCGGCATGCGGGCGCGAGAAGCGCCGTGCCAGGTCGGCCTGCGCGGCGGAAAGCACATTGACCGTATAGCGCTGGCAGGTCTCGAACGTCGGCAGGCTGGCCGAGCGCGTCTCGAGGCTCCACAGGATCAGCGGTGGATCGAGCGAGACCGAATTGAACGAATTGGCGGTGAAGCCGACGAGGCGGCCATCGGCGGCGCGCGCGCAGATCACGGTGACGCCCGTGGCGAACTGCGCCAGCGCGTCGCGGAACTGCCGGGCGTCGAAGGCTTGCGGCGATGAATTCGCGTGGCCGGGTACGGACATGGGAGCGTGACCACACCGGCAACCGTGAGCCGCCGCCATGGAGGAAGGGATGGCCGATGGTAGGGGGGGCGGTTGCGGAAGTCAAAGAACGCACCCTGTACGCAACGCCCACTCCCCTTCGTCCCCGCGACTTGCTACACTTTTCAGTGCGGGCGGCGCGACAAGGGCGACGCGGGACGCCCGTTTCACGCCGGTACGCCCTCACCGACGCTTCAGGTCTTCGACCATGGCGCAAGGGTTGCAGCGGATCATCACCCACCGGTACGGCCAGCGGCAGCTTCCGATCACGCTCGTGTTGCCTGATGGCGTGCGCGTGCCCCTGTCGTCCATGCCCGCGGTGGACATCGTCGCGCGCACGTGGAAGGGCATGCGGGCACTGGCGGCGCCGGCCATGGGCTCGCTCGCACGCGCCTATGTGCAGGGCGACCTCGATTTCTCCGGCAGCGCGCGGCGCATGCTCGACATCGCTGAAGCCATGGTGGGGTCGGTGGTGCACGGACGCGACAGCGCGCGCACGCGCTTCAAGCTGCTGTTGCGGCAACGGCGCGCCAACCAGCGCAACATCGCGCATCACTACGATGTCTCCAACGCGTTCTACCGGATGTGGCTCGACGCGCGGATGGTGTACTCGTGCGCCTATTTCCACACCACGGAGGATTCGCTCGACACCGCGCAGCTGCAGAAGCTTGACCATATCTGCCGCAAGCTCCGGCTGGTGCCGGGAGAACGTTTCCTCGACATCGGCTGCGGCTGGGGCGCGCTGCTGTTTCACGCGGCGGAGGTGTACGGCGTTCACGCCACAGGCATCACGCTTTCGCAGAACCAGTTCGACCATGTGCAGCGCGAGATTGCCGCGCGCGGGCTCACCGGTCGCGTTCAGGTGGAGCTGCGGGACTACCTCGATCTTCCGGACGACCACCCGTACGACAAGATTGCCAGCGTGGGGATGTTCGAGCATGTCGGCGTGCGCCGCTTCCCCGCGTACTTCGGCAAGATCGCGCGGATCCTGGCGCCCGGCGGCCTCGTGCTGAACCACGGCATCACGCACAATAGCCTCGATGCCGACAGCCTCGGCAGCGGCATCGGCGAATTCGTCGACGACTATGTGTTTCCGGGCGGCCAGCTGACCCATGTCGCCGAGGTGATCGAGGGCATGGCGCGGCAGGGTCTCGAGCCGATCGATGCCGAAGCCCTGCGCGAGCATTACGCCAGGACGCTGTGGGCGTGGGTCGATCGCCTCGAAGCCCGCGAAGACGAGGCGCGGCACGAGATCGGCGACGAGCGCTATCGCATCTGGCGCATCTACATGGCGGGGTCGGCGCATGCGTTCGACCGCGGCTGGCTGTCGCTGTGGCAGATCCTGGCCGGCAAGCCACTTGCCGACGGCCGCCTGCCGCATCCGCTGACGCGCGAGTACATGTACGATTCAACGCCATGACGAGCGTTGCGACGGAGTCCCGATGAGCAAACCCGAACCCGCGCCGGACACGGTCCCCGCCCCGGAAACCGAGTCCGCGCTGACCTTTCCGACCACCTTTCCCATCAAGGTGATGGGCCGCACGCAGGATGGCTTTGCACAGGCAGTTGCCGAGGTGGTGCGCCGGCATGCCGCGGATTTCGATCCGGCGGCGCTCGAGATGCGATCGTCGAAGGAGGGCAACTGGCTCTCCGTCACCGCGACGATCAATGCCACGTCACGCGCGCAGCTCGATGACCTGTACCGCGAACTGGTGGCGCATCCGATGGTGAAGATGGTGCTGTGACGCCGGGAGCCGGGTGAACGACCGCGCCGGCGCCGCCCGGTGTTTTCCCCGGCAAGTAAAGTGGCGTATACTTTCCTCAGAAATGAGGACTCCCCATGCACTCCGCCACTGCCAAACCGGCATCACCCGCCCGTAGTACCAGCCCGGGCCCGGACGTCGTGCTCACCAAGGCGGTGGTCCGCGCGGCCACGCTGCTGGGGCTGACGCAGCGCGAGCTGGCCGCCATCCTGGGCGTCTCCGAGGCCACGGTATCGCGGCTGCGCGCCGACAAGTACCGGCTGTCCGCGCAGCGCCCGAAGGAATGGGAGCTGGCGCGGTTGTTCGTCCGCCTCTTTCGCTCGCTCGACGCGCTGTGGGGCCACGACGATGTGGCGCGGACCTGGCTTTCAAGCCCCAACCTCGGCCTGGCCGCGCGCCCGCGCGACCTGCTGTCCTCGGTGGAGGGCCTGGTCCGTGTCGTCGGATACCTGGACGCCGCGCGCGGTCGCGTCTGAGGCGCGGCCGTTCGCCGCGGAAGCGTGGCGCGCGGTCGAGGCGCAGCACATCGCGTCGACGATGGTGCTGGTGGACAGCGCCGCCGAGCAACTGGTGCTGGAACGCCTGCTCGACGACGGCAAGCCGCCCTTTCCGGAGGCCGCGCGCCATCTCGACTACCTGCTGTTCACGCCGTTTCGTTACCCGCCGCCGCGCGGGGGTTCGCGGTTTCGCGGCGACAACGACCCGGGCGTGCTGTATTGCGCGGACGAAGTGCGCACCGCGTGCGCGGAACTGGGCTACTGGCGCTGGCGGCACCTGCTCGACACGCCGGCGCTCGCGGCGATGCCCGCCCGCAGCCAGACCGTGTTTCGCGTGAAGCTTGCCACCACCGCAGTGGACCTGCGCCACGCGCCGTTTGCCGCGCAGCGCCGGCACTGGACGGCACCGCGCGACTATCGCCGCTGCCAGTCGCTGGCGCGTGCAGCGCGTGAAGCCCGGGTGGGCACCTTGCGCTACGAATCCGTACGCGACCCGCAGCACGGCGGTTGTTGCGCGGTGCTCGACCCGGCCGCCTTCGCGCGGCCGAAGCCCGTGCTGCAGCAGACGTGGATGCTGTCGGTGTTCCGCGAGCGCGTCGTGTGGCAGCGCTCGCATGTGGTGGGCGGCGAGACGTTCGAGTTCATCGCCGCCGACTGGCGCCACGCAGATGACCATGCCTGACGCCGGCATCGATGCGCGCGTGGTCGTGCGCGCGCTCGGCCCTACCGACTACGCCGTCACATGGCGCGCGATGCAGGACTTTACGGCCGCACGCACGGAGACAACGCGCGACGAGATCTGGCTGACCGAGCATCCGCCGATCTACACGCTGGGTTTGGCCGGACGGCGCGAGCATCTGCTGCGCGACAACGGCATCCAGACGCTCAAGGTCGATCGCGGCGGGCAGGTCACGTATCACGGGCCGGGGCAGCTGGTGGCGTACACGCTGGTGGACATGCGCCGGCAGCCCTACGGCATCCGCGAGATGGTCCGGAGGATCGAGGCCGCAGTGGTAGAATGGCTTGATTCCATTGGCATTTTCGCCTACGGCAAGGCATCGGCGCCCGGGGTCTATGTTGCCCGCAACGGCGTCGAGTCGAAGATCGCCGCGCTGGGCCTCAAGGTGCGGCGGGGTTGCACGTATCACGGCGTCGCGGTCAACGTGGCGATGGATCTCGCGCCTTTCGCCGACATCGATCCGTGCGGCTTTCCCGGCCTGGCCGTCACGCAGCTCGCGGATTGCGGCGTGATGCGCACTGTCGAGGCGGCAGGTCGCGAACTGGCCCCGCGACTTGTCCTACACTTGAACCCGTCATGACCATCGAACCCGCCTCCACCGTCCCGCCCAATGCCGCCGGCGTCAAGCACAAGGGCGACGCCAAGACGGCGCGCATCCCGATCAAGATCGTGGCGGCGCAGACGCTGAAGAAGCCGCCGTGGATCCGCGTGCGCGCGGCCTCGTCGCCGCGTTTCAACGAGATCAAGGCGATCCTGCGCGAGCACAACCTGCACACGGTCTGCGAAGAGGCCTCGTGCCCCAACATCGGCGAGTGCTTCGGCAAGGGCACGGCCACGTTCATGATCATGGGCGACATCTGCACCCGGCGCTGCCCGTTCTGCGACGTGGGCCATGGCCGGCCGCTGGCGCTGGACGCCGACGAGCCCGCCAATCTCGCCAAGACCATCGCCGCGCTGCGCCTCAACTATGTGGTGATCACCAGCGTGGACCGCGACGATCTGCGCGACGGTGGCGCGCAACATTTCGTCGATTGCATCCGCGCGGTGCGCGAGCGCTCGCCGGCCACGCAGATCGAGGTGCTGGTGCCGGATTTCCGCGGGCGTCTCGATCGCGCGCTGGCCATCCTGGAAGCCGCGCCCCCGGACATCATGAATCACAACCTCGAAACGGTGCCGCGCCTCTACAAGCAGGCGCGCCCCGGGTCGGACTACGCGCACTCGCTGCGGCTGCTGCAGGACTTCAAGGAAAAGGTGCCGGGCGTCCCCACCAAGTCGGGGCTGATGGTAGGCCTCGGCGAGACCGACGACGAGATCCTCGCGACGATGCGTGACCTACGCGCGCATGGCGTCGACATGCTGACGATCGGGCAATACCTGCAGCCGTCGGCGGGCCACCTGCCGGTGCTGCGCTACGTGCATCCCGATGGCTTTGCGATGTTCGAGCGCGAAGCCCATGCGATGGGCTTCCGGCATGCGGCGGTGGGCGCGATGGTGCGCTCGTCCTATCACGCCGACCAGCAGGCGGAAGGCGTGCTAGCGGTCGGGTAGCGGCGCGTCCTTAGGCCACAGCATCCACATGCGGCCATCCTGTCGCATGCGCCCTGCTTCGCGGCCCGGTCCGGGTCCGAACCCCCAGAAGTAGTCGGCACGCACGGCGCCGCGGATCGCGCCCCCCGTGTCCTGCGCAAGGGTCAGCCGCTGCAGCGGCGTGGTGGTCAGCGGCATCGTCGTCGCGAGGAAGATCAGGGCACCCAGCGGAATGACGCGCGCGTCGACGGCGATGGTCCGCTGCGCGAGCAACGGCACGCCCAGCGTGCCGATCGGGCCGTCGATGCGGGCGTCGAGCGTCCCCGGGGCCGGGGCCGGCACTTCGCGGAAGAACACGTAGCTGGGGTTCTCGTCGAGCAGCGCGCGCAGCTTGTCCGGATTGGCCTCGCCCCACGCCCGTATGCCCTGCATCGACGCGCGCGACAGCGGAAGTTCGCCGCGGTCGATCAGCACGCGGCCGATGGAGCGATACGGATGGCCGTTCTGGTTGGCGTAGTTGACGCGCACGATCGAGCCATCGGTCAGCTCGATGCGACCCGAGCCCTGGATCTCGAGGAAGAACGCTTCCACCGGATCGGCGACGTAGACGAGCGCCTTGTCGGCCAGCGGCGCCGCGCCCTTCTCGATGTCGCCGCGGGGCCAATAGGGAACGACCTTCCGGCCGTCCACGCGGCCGCGGACGCGCTTGTCCTTCAGCTCCGGGTACAGGTCCGCGAGCTCGATCGTCAGCAGGTCGTCGGGCGGCGCGAACAGCGGCACGCCGAACTTCGCGGTGCGCGTGCGTGAGCCCGCCAACAATGGCTCGTAGTAGCCGGTGACAAGACCCACGTCGTTGCCGTCGGCGGCGGCCACGCGGTATGGGCTAAAATGGGTTTCGAAAAAAGTTCGCACCGAAACGGCGTCGGGCAGGACCGCCGCTGCCGCAGTGCAAGGCGACTGCCACAGCGTCTGCGTCTTCGGGTCTGCCAGCAAGGCGCGGCAGCCGATCACGAAGGCGGGCCAGGCGGCCTCCACGTTGTCGGTGGTCCACCCGGGCAACGCCGTCCACGGCACGCGCGAAAACTCGGCGCGCGGCGGGGCAGCGGGTACCGGTGCAGGCGTGGGTGCCGGTGCAGGGGCTGGAACAGGCGCGGGCGCGGGTAAGGGCACCGGCTTCGGTGCTTCAACCGGCGCGACGGGCTGCGGCGTCTGGCACGCGGCAACGATCACGCAGCACGCAACCACCAGCGCGCGCAGGCGCCACGCGGCATGCCGCGGGAAAGGCAGGCCGATGGGATGGATCCTGTTCGAGGCGCTCATCGCGCTACTGGTGGGGGTTGGCATCGTGTGGTGGACGATGGCTGCGCGACGCAAGGACGTGCCGCCGCCCCCGGAGCACCCGCGCGACGACAAGCGTCAATGAAGGGTACGCGGCACGGACAGCGTGAACGGCGGGATACTCGCGTCGAAGGTATGGCCGTCTTCCGCGCGCATCTGGTAGGTGCCGCGCATCGTGCCCACGGCGGTGGGGATGCTGGCGCCGCTGGTGTATTCGAAGGATTCGCCGGGTTTCAAGTGGGGCTGCTTGCCCACCACGCCGACGCCCCGGACTTCCTGGACCTTGTGGTCGGCGTCGGTAATCACCCAGTGCCGGCTGACGAGCTGCACGGAGACATCGCCGGTGTTGATGATGTTGATCGTGTAGGAGAATACGTACTGGCTCTTCGCCGGATCGGATTGATCGGCGAGAAACGACGCCTTGGTCTCCACCGTGATCCCGTAGTTCTTGCCGTCTGCCATCGTTGCGATCACCCTTCGAAACCTGCCGGATTATAGCCCGATGCCCCCAACCTACCGGATAGCACCGTCGATCCTGTCCGCCGATTTCGCGCGGCTGGGCGAGGAGGTTCGCGCGGTCGAGGCCGCGGGCGCGGACTTCATCCACTTCGACGTGATG
>JANNNM010000124.1:0-3833 GCA_031398535.1 Betaproteobacteria bacterium
AGGATCACGTCGCGCACTTCGATCCCGCAGCGCCGGATGCACTTGGTGATGTTCTCGACCGCGGACACCGCGCCGGTCACGATGTGCACGTCGACCTCGAGCCGCACGCCGCTCATGCCCAGCGGCTCGCGCACATCCTCCTGGCCGTCGATCGTGAAGCCCTGCGGCACAATGTGCAGGATCTGCTGGTCGTTGGGAATGGGGATGGCCTTGGCGGTCTCCACCACCCGGTCGATGTCGGCCTGCGTGACCTCCTTCTCCTTGATCGCCACCATGCCGTGCGACGAGTAGCAGCGGATGTGGCTACCCGCAATACCGGTGTAGACCTCCTTGATCTGGCACTCGGCCATCAGCTCGGCTTCCTCCAGCACGCGCTGGATCGACGCCATCGTGGCCTCGATGTTCACCACCACGCCCTTCTTCAGGCCGCGCGAGGGTTGCGAGCCCATGCCGATGATGTTGAGCGCGCCTTCGGGCGTGACCTCCGCCACGACGGCGACGATCTTCGATGTGCCGATGTCGAGCCCGACGATCAGGTTCTTGCTGTCCTTCACCATGCCGCCATCCTTCTACTGTTCATGCTGCGGGCCTCGCGTTCTTCTCGCGGAAGGCGGGAATCCTGGCCGCGAAGCCATTGCGATAACGCAAATCCACCGTGTCGACGCGTGTTCCCGCGCGGGCCAGGGCCCCGAGCGTGCGGGCGTGCGCCGCGACGAACCGTGCAAGCCGCTCCCCTGGTTCATCGCGGCCGAGTTCCACGGTCAGGGGACCCGCCGCGCCGACGGTCTTCAGGCGCCAGCCGCCGCGTGGCGACATCCGGATCTCGCGGATCGACAGGCCCAGCGGCTGCAGGTCGCCGTTCCACGCGCGATACCGGGCCAGCATGTCGGCGGCCGTGCCTTCCGGGCCTTCGAACAACGGCAACTCGTCGTCGGCGCGCGCGGTGAAGACTTCGCCGCGCGTACTGACGAGCGCGTTGTCGTTCCAGCGCGCAAGCGGCTGGTGCTCGTCGATCGTCAGTTCCAGCCGATGCGGCCACTGCCGGCGCAGCGCGACATCGCGCACCCACGGCACCTGCCGCAATGCGTTGCGCGCGCGGGCGAGGTCCATCGTGAAGAAGGTCCCGGCGAGGTCGTCGCGGATCACGGTCTCGAGATGTGCCACGTTCGTGCGCTCGAGCGGCGTCATGATCGCAACCTCGCGCAAGGCAAAGGCGGGCTGCCGCACGAACCAGATGACCGAGGCGAACACCACGCCCAGCAGCGTGATCAGCGCCAGCGTGACCGACAGCGCATTCATCTGCCGCGCGTCATCCCACATGGGCGCCTCGCAGGATCTCGACGCACAGTTGCGGATAGGACATCCCGGCAGCCTTCGCGGCCATCGGGACGAGGCTGTGCCCCGTCATGCCGGGCGACGTGTTCACCTCGAGCAGCGAGAAGCTGCCATCGGCGCGCAGGATCAGGTCGAGCCGACCCCAGCCGCAGCATCCGACCACGTCGAACGCGCGCAGCGCCATCGCGCGGATCTCCTGCTCCTTCGCCTCCGGCAGCCCGGCGGGACAGAAGTATCGGGTCTCGTCGGAGAAATACTTGCTGTGATAGTCGTAGTTGCCGCCCGGCGCCTCGATGCGGATCAGCGGCAGCGCAACACCATTGACGATGGACGCGGTCAGTTCCTGCCCGGTGACGAACTCCTCGATCAGCACCAGGTCGTCGTGCTTCGCCGCGGCCTGCCATGCGCTTGCCATCTCGTCCCCGTCGACGCGCGACACCTTGGTGATGCCGATCGTCGATCCTTCGCGGGCAGGCTTGACGATCAGCGGCAGGCCGAGTTCCGCGACCACGCGCATCCAGTCGGTGTCGGCCTTCGCCACGCGATAGCCCGGCGTGGGGATGCCACTGGCAAGCCACACGAGCTTGGTCCGCCATTTGTCCATCGCCAGCGCCGAGGCCATGACGCCGCTGCCGGTGTACGGAATCCTCATCGCCTCGAGTGCGCCCTGCACGGTGCCGTCTTCGCCGAAGCGGCCATGCAACGCGATGAACACGCGCTCAAAGCCGTCGCGCTTCAGTTCCCACACGTCGCGCTCCTCGGGGTCGAAGGGGTGGGCGTCGACACCTTCGCTGCGCAACGCGCCGAGGACGCCGGTGCCGGACATCAGCGAGACTTCCCGCTCGGCCGACGGCCCGCCCAGCAGCACCGCGACCTTGCCGAAACCAGCTTGATCGGCCGCATTCATGCCGGCTCTCCGACGATGCGAACTTCCGGTTCAAGATCGATGCCGGTCTTCTCGCGCACGGTGGCACGCACCACGCCGATCAGCGCCTCGATGTCGGTGGCGCGCGCATGGCCGCCCGGATTGACGATGAAGTTGGCGTGCAGCACCGAGACTTGCGCCTCTCCGACCTTGCGTCCCTTGAGGCCGCAGGCTTCGATGAGCCGCGCCGCGTGATCGCCCGGCGGATTGCGGAACACGCTGCCGGCATTGGGCAACGCCAGCGGTTGCGTCGCGATGCGCTTGCGAAGCAGTTCCTTGATCCGCGCGCGCGCCTTGACGGCGTCGCCTTCGGGGAAGCGGAACCAGGCGGCGCTGAAGACGCTGCCGACCGGCGCGCCATTGCGCTCGCGCACGGTGCGGTAGCCGATGGTGAAATCGCCCGGCGTGCGGATCGCGAACTCGCCGTGCCGGTCGATGCATTCGACGCGCACGACGTAGCGCCATGTCTCGCCGCCGTAGCAGCCGCCGTTCATCGCGAGCGCGCCGCCGATCGTGCCCGGGATGCCGGCCAGGAACTCGGCCTCGGCGCAGCCGTGCATCGCGGCAAAGCGCGCGAGCTTCGGGCTGGCGAGGCCCGCGTCCGCATAGATGAGGCTGTCAGCCACTGCCAGCATCGCGCCCGGGTTGTGCATCACGATCACTGCGCCACGCACGCCGCCGTCGCGGACCAGCGTGTTGCTGCCGAGCCCCAGTACCAGCAGCGGGTCGGTGGCCGGGTAGTGGCGCAGGAACGCGGCGAGATCGTCGCGGTCGGCGGGCCGGAACAGCAGGTCGGCGTGGCCACCGCTGCGCCAGCTCGTGTAGCGCGCCAACGGTGCGTTGTGCACCAGTGTTCCGCGCAGGCCGGTCCAGAGGCGTGGTTCGGTCATCATCATCGGAGAAGCTGCGGCGGAATGGTGCCGATCGAGCCGGCACCCATGGTCAGGATCACGTCGCCGTCGCGGGCCAGCGTGCGGATGGCGTCGGGCATCTCGCCGATATCCTCGACGAACACCGGCTCGACCTTGCCCGCGACGCGTACCGCGCGCGCCAATGCGCGACCGTCGGCGGCGACGATCGGTGCTTCACCGGCGGGATAGACATCGGCCAGCAACAGTGCGTCCGTGCTCGACAGCACGCGGACGAAGTCCTCGAAGAGATCGCGCGTGCGCGAGTAGCGATGGGGCTGGAAGGCCAGCACGAGGCGGCGTCCGGGGAAGCTTTCGCGGGCTGCCGTGAGCGTCGCCTCCATCTCGACCGGATGGTGGCCATAGTCGTCGATCAGCGTGAATGCACCACCGGCATCGAGCGCGATCTCGCCGTGCCGGTGGAAGCGGCGGCCCACGCCGCGGAACTCGGCCAGCGCACGCGCGATGGCGGCATCGGGGACCTGCGCCTCGCGGCCCACCGCAATGGCGGCCAGCGCATTGCGCACGTTGTGCACGCCGGGCATTGCCAGTTCCACGGCGAGGTCGGCGGCGCCCTTGGCGCGCGCAACGAAGGTCATGCGGCCGCCGACATTGCGGACATCGAGTGCCTGCAGGTCGGCGCCGTCGTCGAGGCCGTAGGTGAT
>JANNNM010000126.1:0-1372 GCA_031398535.1 Betaproteobacteria bacterium
GAAAATTGTCGATGCGGCGGGTCAGGGCCTCCCACGCGCGCCCGGCAAGTTCGACGATGGGCATCAGTCGGTCACGTCCTCGCCTTCCTTGACCGGCACGGCGGGGGCAGGCCCCGGTTCCGTCTTGCCGAGCAGGAAGTAATCGAGAACCTTGCGCGCGATGGGTGCGGCCGCCTGGGCCCCGAAGCCGCCGTTTTCCACCAGCACCGAAAGCGCGATGCGCGGCTTGTCGGCGGGGGCATAGGCGATGAACAACGCATGGTCGCGCAGCCGCTCGTCGATCTTGTGGGCCACGTATTTCTCGCCCTTCAACGAGTACACCTGCGCGGTGCCGGTCTTGCCGCCGGACACATAATTGGCGTTGCGAAAGGCCGTTGCGCTGGTGCCCTCCTTGTTGACGCCGACAAATGCGTTCTTGATGATCGCGATGTGTTCGGGCTTCGAGTTGATCGTGTGCGTGGGCTGAGGCGCCACGGTGCGGATCTCGCCGGTGCCGAGGTTGACGATGTTCTTCACCAGATGCGGCTTGAATGCGACGCCATCATTGGCCACGGTGGCGGTCGCCACGGCCAGCTGCATCGGCGTGAAGTTGTTGTAGCCCTGTCCGATGCCGGCGGAAATGGAGTCACCGAGGTACCACTTGCGATGTTCCTCGCGGTACTTCTCGCCCGCGAAGCGCGTGCGCTTCCACTCGCGCGACGGCAGCACGCCCGCCAGTTCGCCCTCGATGTCGACGCCGGTCTTGCGGCCGAACGACAGTTGCGACAGGAACCTGGCGGTGTCGTCGATGTCCGTTTCGCCGGCCAGCACGTAGTAGTAGGTGTCGCATGACACCACCACCGACTTGTACATGTCCACCGTGCCGTGTCCGCCGGGCTTGTCATCGCGGAAGCGATACGAGGACCCGGGCAACTGGAAGTAGCCCGGGTCACTGATGGCTTGCTGCGGCGTGCGCTTGCCCGAGGTGAGCGCGGCCAGCGCCAGGAACGGCTTGATCGTGGAGCCCGGCGGATAGGCGCCGCGCAACGGGCGATTGAGCAACGGCGTGTCCGGGGAATCGTTCAGCTATTCCCAGTTGGCGGTGTCGATGCCCTCGACGAAGAGATTGGGGTCGTAACCCGGCTTCGACACATACGCGAGTATGTCGCCGTTGGTCGGATCGATCGCGACGAGCGCGCCGCGCCGGTCACCGAACGCGGCCTCGGCCACCTCCTGCAGCCGGATGTCGATCGAAAGTCGCAGGTTGTTGCCCGACACCGGCGGCGACCGCGACAGCGTGCGCACGGCGCGGCCCGCAGCGTCCACTTCCACTTCCTCCACGCCGGTGGTGCCGTGCAGCTCCCGCTCGTAGGAGAGTTCCACGCCGACCTTG
>JANNNM010000166.1:0-2826 GCA_031398535.1 Betaproteobacteria bacterium
CCAAGCTCTTTGCACACTGGTCCACTGTCAATTACCGCGAGTCGTATGGCATCTTCGGTGCCAGCGGCATCCTCTTCAACCACGAGTCCCCGCTGCGCGGCCGCGAATTCGTCACGCGCAAGGTGACCGACGCCGTGGCGCGCATCGCGCTGGGCAAGCTCGATGCGCTGGAACTCGGCAACATGGATGCGCAGCGCGACTGGGGCTTTGCCGGCGAGTACGTCGACGGCATGTGGCGGATGCTGCAGCAGAAGGAACCTGATACTTATGTGCTGGCCACCGGCCGCATGCAACCCGTGCGGCGCTTCGTGGAACTGGCGTTCGAGGCCGCGCAGATTCCACTGGCCTGGAAAGGCGAGGGCGTGAACGAGGTGGGCATCGATACGCGCACCGGTACCACGCGCGTGCGCATCAACCCGGCGTTCTATCGCCCGGCGGAAGTCGAGCAGCTGCTGGGCGACCCGGACAAGGCCTTGCGCGAACTAGGCTGGGCCGCCACGACACCTCTCGAAGAACTGTGCCGGTTGATGGTGGCGGCAGACCTGGCCCGCGTGGAACGTGGCGTCTCCTACTGAACGCATCCTGGTCACCGGCGCCGGCGGCTTCACCGGCCACTATCTGTGCGCGTTGCTGCGGCAGCGCGGCCATCGTGTCGTCGGGCTCACTGAGCATGCGGCGGCCCATGCGGACGAAGTACAGGCCAATCTTCTCGACCGCGCATCCATGCAAGCGGCGATTGGCGCGGTGGCGCCGGATCGCGTCGTGCACCTGGCGGCCATCGCCTTTCCCGGTCACGCGCGTGTCGACGAGATCTACCGGGCCAACCTCGAAGGTTCGCTGACGCTGCTCGATGTGCTCTCGGAACTTGGTCATGGTCGTGGCGGCGTGTTGCTGGCCAGCACCGCCACCGTGTACGGTGCGGTGGAATCGACGTCGATTCCTGAAGACTCACCACCCAATCCCGGCTCGCACTACGCCGTCAGCAAGCTGGCGATGGAGCAGATGGCACGGCTCTTCGCGGGCAAGCTGCCCATCACCGTCGTGCGGCCGTTCAACTACACCGGACCCGGGCAGCGCGAACCGTATCTCGTGCCGAAGATCGTGAGGCACTTCGCCGAAGGCGCGTCCGTCATCGAACTCGGCAACGTCGACGTCACGCGCGACTTCCTCGATGTCCGGACCGTGGTCGAGCTGTATGCGCGCCTCGTGTCGACGCCGGCCACGGCAGGACAGGTCGTCAACATCTGCTCGGGCACGGGCCGCACGATCCGCTCCATCGTGACGGCGCTGGAAGGCATCACCGGGCGCACCATGGAGATTCGCGTCAATCCGCAGTTCGTGCGCGTGGGCGAACCGCAGCAGATGGTGGGTTCGACGGCGCGATTGCATGCGCTGATCGGCGCGCCATCGGCCATCCCCTTCGAGACGACGCTGCGCGACATGCTGCAGGCCTGCACTGCGTGACCGCGTGTCGACGATGCCTTCCCTGAATCCTTTCGACGAGCCGCGATGAACCCACCCGATCCTGCCCATACGATCACGACGCTAGATGCGCTGCTGGCGCTGTACGGCGTACCGGGAAAGTCGTCGACCAAGAAGGAGATCCCGTATCTGCATCCGCACTATCGCGCGCTCATCGAGGCATCGCCGTTCGCGATCCTCGCGACATCAGGGCCAAGCGGGCTCGACGCGTCGCCGCGTGGCGATCCACCGGGATTCGTGCTGGTGGAGGACGAGACGACGCTGCTGCTGCCGGAACGGCGCGGCAACAATCGGGTCGACAGCCTGCGCAACATCGTTGCCGATCCGCGGGTGGCGCTGCTGTTCCTGATCCCCGGGCTGGGGGAGACGTTGCGCGTCAACGGCAAGGCGACGATCAGCGTGGATCCTGCGCTGATGCAGCGCTTCGCGATGGACGGCAAGCTGCCCAAGTGCGTACTGGTGATCCACGTGGAGACGGTGTACTTCCAGTGCGCGCGCGCGATCCTGCGGTCACGCCTGTGGGAGGCGCCGGCGCCGGGCATCGCGGCGACGATTCCCACGCCGGGCAAGATCCTCGAAGCCATCACCGAAGCCCTGATCGATGGCGACAAGTACGACCGCGAGCTGCCGGAGCGGCAGCGCGATACGCTGTACTGAGCGCGAAAGAGGGTCAGGGCGCCGATGCCCGCGCAGGCGGCGCGGCACGGGTACTGACACCGGCCAGCCAACCGAGTTGCAGCGCGCGCACCAGCCAGGCTTCGAAGTCGAAGTCGGCGCCCGCGGCATCGAGCGCCTGCGCCAGCGTGTGCTGCCGCAACAGCGTACGTGTGAACAGCGCATCGGCGGCGCACAACGACGCCACCTGGCCGCGCCAGCCCTGGCGCCACACCAGCGCATGTTCGCCTTGCCCTGCCGCCAGCGCGGCGCGCACCGGTTCGAAGCGATCGGCCGCGGTGCCTTGGTGCGCCAGCCAGATGGTGGCCAGCGGACAGCGCGACGACAGCAACTGGCAGCCGGGGCGCAGCTGCAGGTACAGCGCCTGCGGGTCGTGGCTGGCCAGCAGCTCGAGTCCGCTCGGGGCGGCGGCTGCATCTTCGGCCTGTTCGCACTGGTGCAGCGCCCAATCGAGCCTGGCGCAGTCGGCCAGATACGGTTCGTCGGCGAGTTGTGCGTTGCCTTCGAGGAAGGTGGCCAGGGTGTCGCCGAACTGCGCCAGATCGCCCTTGACGGGGGTGTGTTCGCGCCACAGCGCGCGTGCCAGCGCGGCGAAGGATTCCTCACCGACGATCTGCCGCACCACGGGGTACGCCGCCGCCAGCGCACGCTCGGCCGAGGCACCGGCAT
>JANNNM010000179.1:0-2276 GCA_031398535.1 Betaproteobacteria bacterium
CATACTCGCGTTCGACTTCGTAGCGCGGATGCATCAGCCGGTTGGCCAGGTCGCCGGAATTGGTGAACAGCAACAGGCCCTCGGTGTTGAAGTCGAGGCGGCCGACATTGATCCACTTGCCGTTGCCGATGTTGGGCAGCCGCGTGAACACCGTGGGCCGGCCTTCCGGGTCGTCACGCGTGACGATCTCGCCGGTGGGCTTGTGATACATCAGGATGCGCGGACGGGGTTCGGTGAAACGCACTTTGACGAGTTCTCCATTGATGCGAACCTCATCACCCGGACCCACCTTCTGGCCCACTTCAGCGGGCAGGCGGTTCACCGTGATGCGGCCGGCGACGATCATGTCTTCCATCGCGCGGCGCGAGCCGAAGCCGCACGAGGCTAGCACCTTGTGCAGCCGCTGCGGCTCACTGAAGACCTCGTCAGTGGACCGTTTGTGCGTCGTCGGCGGGAGGCTCTCTTGAATCGCGGTCAGCGCCAGGCTCGGCTGCTGCATCGGTGTCGCTTCCGAGGAGCGGACTCGCAAGGGCGAATTCCGTCTCGGCGGCCTTGGTGGGGGCATCAGGCATCTCCAGGAGGTGGGAGGAATCGAGCTCGGCGAGAGGAGGGAGTTCCGCCAGGGAGCGGAGGCCGAGGTCATCGAGAAAGGCCTTGGTCGTCGCGTAGAGCGCCGGGCGTCCCGGTGTCTCGCGATGGCCGACGGCTTCGATCCATTGCCGGTCCTCGAGCGCCTTCACGACGTTCGTGGATACGGCAACCCCGCGAATGGATTCGATATCGCCGCGGGTGACCGGTTGCTGATAGGCGATGATCGCCAGCGTTTCCATCGCCGCGCGTGAGTAGCGCGGCGGCTTTTCCGGCGACAGCCGGTCAAGGTAGGTCTGCACCGCGCGCACGCCCTGGAAGCGCCAGCCGCTGGCGACATGCACCAGCTCGACCTTGCGTTCGCTCCAGTCGCCCTGCAGTTCCTGCAGCAGGCTGGTGATGGTGGCGTCCGGCAGCGGCGGATCGAAGAGCCGCGCGAGTTGCGCGAGCGGCACCGGCTCGCCAGCCACCAGCAGCGCGGCCTCGAGGATGCTCTTGATCTCGCCGCGATCGCCGGCGGTGTCGTCGCCGGGCGCGCCAGCGTCGGTGTTGCTTGTATCGTCGTTCATCGTACGGTCTTCTGCAAAAGTGGCCCGCGTCGGGCGGGTCAGACGTCGTCGCTGGCCAGGGCGAACGGCTTGGCGCCGGTCAGCGTGACATGAATGGGGGCATACGGCTCGACCTGCGCGACGTCCACCAACTGCTCGCGCGCGAGCTCCAGCATCGCGAGGAAGGTGACGATCAGGTGCGCGATGTCGGCGTGCGCGGCGAAGAGCGTCGTGAACTCGACGAACTTGCCGGGTTCGAGCATCTTCAGCACGCGGCTCATCTCGCTGCGCACGGAAAGCTGTTCGCGCGTGACGAGGTGATGGCGATTGACATGCGCGCGCTGCACCAGCACAGCCCACGCGGCCTTCAGGTCGTCCGGATGCACCGATGGCAGCCGCGCCGCCGTCACGTGTTCGAACCAGACGCGCACGGTGGTGAAATCGCGCTCGGCCAGCGGATGCGCATCGATGGCGCGCGCGGCTTCCTTCATCCGTTCGTATTCGAGGAGCTTCCGCACCAGTTCCGCGCGCGGGTCGAGGGCTTCCTCGCCCGGCTGCGCCGGCGGCTTCGGCAGCAGCAGCCGCGACTTGATCTCGATGAGCACCGCGGCCATCAGCAGGTATTCCGCGGCCAGCTCGAGATTGCTCCGGCGCATCATCTCGACATAACCGAGGTACTGCTTGGTGAGATCCGCCATCGGGATGTCGAGGACGTTGATGTTCTGCCGGCGGATGAGGTAGAGCAGCAGGTCGAGCGGGCCCTCGAACGATTCGAGGAAGACCTCCAGCGCCTCCGGCGGGATGTAGAGGTCGCGCGGCATCTCGTTGAAGTCCTCCCCGTAGACGCGGGCGAGCGGCTTCGGATCCGGCGACGGATGCGCGAGGTCGAGCTCGGCATCAGTCATACGAGACACCCATCGCATCGCGGACGTCGCGCATCGTTTCCTGGGCCAGCTTGCGCGCGCGTTCGCAGCCGTCGGCCACGATGTTGCGCACCAGCGTCGGGTCGTCGATGTATTTCTGCGCGCGCTCGTGCAGCGGCGCCTGCTCGCGGATGATGGCGTCGATCACCGGCTGCTTGCATTCGAGGCAGCCAATGCTGGCCGTCGTGCAGCCCTTGACGACCCACGCCTGCGTGGC
>JANNNM010000192.1:0-4856 GCA_031398535.1 Betaproteobacteria bacterium
GGTCGTCGCCGGCCGCCCCGACCGGGCACGCGGCCGTCGGCTGCTTCTTGATCGCCTCGACGCGCTTGCCGAGGAAGTTGCCCATCTGGTTGATCATCACCAGTCCCGCGTTCTTCGACGCGGCGATCTCGGCCGTCGTCGTGTTGGGTGCGGCGGTCGCGAGTATCGGGGCCTGGCAGGTGCCGGCGCCGAGCGCGGTGAGGCGCTGGTCGCCCATGTGATCGCCATGCGCGTGGCTCAGAAGCACCACGTGAACTGCGCCGAGGCGCGGGTCGTCGCCACCGAGCAC
This sequence comes from Betaproteobacteria bacterium, assembly GCA_031398535.1. GTDB lineage: Bacteria > Pseudomonadota > Gammaproteobacteria > Burkholderiales > Casimicrobiaceae > VBCG01. The sequence continues at coordinate 290 of JANNNM010000192.1, forward strand.
CGACGCCCCGGCGTCGTAGAGCACGCGCACGCCGGTCGGGTCTTCGAAGATCATCGCCCGGTCGCGGTTGCAGAGCTCGCCCGCGTGCGTGCCGAGTGGCGTGACCTTGACGGTCGGCCCGCCGGTGGGAACGGTGGCGCAGGCGGCGACGAGCAGCGAGACAAGGGCGAATATTGGCTTGGCGATCATCGAAGTTTCTCCCGTATGGACAGTTCGATGCCGCATCGCGGCATCGATTTTCTGTTGCTGATTCCCATCATTTGCTGTCGAAAGCAGCGTAGCACGGCTTGCCGTTAGCGCCGAGAGGACGCGGGACAATCGTGCGTCACGGGCGACGCCGTGGGCCTCGCGAGATCGCCAGGCCATCCTGCAGCCACTTCGAGTCGGACGCGCAGGCCGGCGAGTATCGCTGTCCACCGGGCCGCGCGCTGCGCAGCCAATGGCGCACATTCAAGAGCAAAATCTGCGAAGTATGGCGAAGTGGCCTGCAGCGAAACCGACGAAAGAGAAACTCGCACCTGCCTAAAGGCAAGCTAGGCAAGAATCCGGATCCAGAACCACAAGGCATCCGTCAGGACCACCGCTATCGAACATTGCCGGTGCGTACAAAATCATTCCACCATCAAGCATTTCTACAAAACAGGCCGGAATCGGCCGCAACAAAAAAGGGGGATCGCGGCGCACTCCACGATCCCCAATTTCGAATGCGAGCGGTCTTCCTGCCATCCGCAAACCACCGGGCGGGATCGTCGATCCGTACCCGGCGAGCAAGGCTTAGCGGTCGCGGCTGGGCTTGCGGCTGAAGCTCGAGTTGCTGGCGCGATACTCGCCATGCGACGCGGGTTTGGCGCCACGCGGACCCGTGGGTGCCGGGTGCCAGGTGCGACCGCGTGCCGCGGGCTTGGCGCCGAAACCAGGACGGCGTGCCGTCGTGTCGCTCGTCGACCGGGCGCGCGGCTCAAGACCGGGGATCACGTGCGCCGGAATGGCCGCGCCCGTGAAACGCTCGATGGTACGGATGGTGCCGCGCTCGGCGTGATTGGCGAATGACACCGCCACGCCGCTGGCGCCCGCGCGGCCGGTGCGGCCGATGCGGTGCACATAGTCTTCCGCCTGGCGGGGCAGGTCGAAGTTGATCACGTGCGACAGGCCGGGCACGTCGATGCCGCGCGCGGCGACGTCGGTGGCCACCAGGGTGCGCACGCTGCCGCGTTTCAACTCCGCCAGCGTGCGGTTGCGCTCGCGCTGGTTCATGTCGCCATGCAGCGCGGCGGCCGCATGGCCTTCGCCCTGCAGCTTGATCGCCAGGGCTTCGGCATCGCGCTTGGTGGCGATGAAGACGATGCTCTGGCGCATCGCGACATCGGCCAGCAGGTAGTCGAGCAGCTTGTACTTGTGCGAGCGGTCGTCGGCGAAGTGCACGCGCTGCTCGATCATGATCGGGGCCGAGGCCTGCGCCTTCACGTCCACGCGCACCGGATCCTTCGTGAGCTTGGCAGCGAGGCGGCCCATCGCGCCGTCGAAGGTGGCGGAGAAGAGCACCGTCTGGCGCGTGGCGGGCGTCAGCGCGCAGATGCGCTCGACGTCGTCGATGAAGCCCATGTCGAGCATGCGGTCGGCTTCGTCCATCACCAGGATCTGCAACTGCGAAAGATCGATGCGGCCACGGTCGATGTGGTCCAGCAGGCGGCCCGGCGTGGCGACCAGCAGGTCGACGCCGCGCGCCAGTTGGCGGTTCTGCACCGGGTACGGCGCGCCGCCGTACAGGCACACGACGCGCATGCGCAGGTGCTGGCCATAGCGCACGGCTTGTTCGGCGACCTGCTGCGCCAGTTCGCGCGTGGGGGCCAGCACCAGGACGCGCGGCTGCGTGGGCATCCGGTGCTTCGGGGCCGGCGGCGGGGGCGTGAGGGAGAGCGTATGCAAGGCCGGCAGCACGAAGGCCGCGGTCTTGCCGGTGCCGGTCTGGGCCGAGCCGATCACGTCGCGGCCTTCCAGCAGCGGCGGGATGGTCTGCGCCTGGATGGGCGTGGGGGTGTCGTAGCCGCAGGCGGCAAGCGCCGTCTGGAGGGCCGGGACGAGATTCAGTTCTGCAAACGTCATGTTCAATTTTCCAATTTCAAGCGTGCCGCCGGACCCGCCATCGAGGTGGGCCGCGTGGGCAACGCAACTACCGGGCGGGCGCGATCGTGCGGCCTGCTCCATGAGAAATCCGGATAGTGATCGGGCGTGGGACCGTGGGGCCGGCGCGGCGGGAAAACCCGCATTGCGCCGCTGCCATGTCCTTAAGCCAGGCCGTGACCGGGTCGACATTGCTGCCATCGTCGCTAACCGGAAACTGCCGCCGGGCGGTGCGGGATGCACTGCCGGGACGGGCCACGCGCTGAAGGCGCGGCCGGATGATTAGGTTTCGATGATCGTGCGCCCCAACGGAACGAACCGAGGGGGCAACCGAGCCTGAGACTCATTTTCCAAACTGAGAATCACGCTGCAAGTGGCTGATTATAGCAGAAATGTTGCCCTGCGGCAAAGCCTGCGTAGGAAACGCAGGTAGGCGGGGCTTCAGCCTCGCAGGTTCAATGCGGGGGGTCAGGCGTGCGAGAACGGGGTCAGGCTCAATTTGCGGGCTCGGGACTGACGGCGTTGCGAACGACATCGACCGCAAATTGAACCTGACCCCTTTACGGACCCCTTTGCGGACCACGTCACGGACCGTATCAATCGTCGTCGTCGAATTCGTCTTCGTCGTCGCCTTCATCGTCCTCCTCCGCGTAGTCGCCGTCATCGGGTTCGCCGATCGGGATCGGCTCTTCCAGGGCGTCGGCAACCATCGCGAAGGGGACCATGGGGGACCTTACAGCGGCGGAATCCGCAGCACCTGGCCGGGATAGATCTTGTCCGGGTGCGTCAGCATCGGCTTGTTGGCCTCGAAGATGACCATGTACTTGTTCGGATCGCCGTAGTTGGCCTTCGAGATCTTCGACAGGTTGTCGCCGGAGACCACCGTGTAGTACGTGGCCTCGGGCTCGCTCTGGTCCACCGACATCATGTTGTTGACCTTGCCCACGCCCGCGACGTTGCCGCAGCACAGCACGATCTTCTCCATCGTCGCCTGGTCCGGCGCGACACCGAACACGGACACGGTGGACGTGGCGCCATCGAACGTCACCGTGAGGGCGGTCGCCGACAGGTTCTGCGCCTTGACGTAGTCAAGGATCGCGTCACCCGCGGCGGCGTTGGCGGCGGCGATCTTGGCGGGGTCCTGCGGTGCTGCCTTCAACTCCGCCGCGGCGGCCTGCGCCTGTCCGCGGCCAAACAGCTTCTCGCCGCTTCCTTGACGAAATCCAAGAGACCCATGGTTCACTCCTTCCGTCGATTGATTGATCATTCCCGTCCGGTTCAGCGGCATCGGCAGCGAACCATCCGGCTGTAAAGAGCTTACACCCGCCGCGCGCATCGTCGCGCTTGCGGCGCCCATCCAATAAGGTACCCTTGCGACATGACAAACCTGCGCACCCTGGCGCTCCGCGCGCTGTTGGCCGTCATGCTGGGAAGCCTGGTCACTGGCTGCCTGCCGGTCGGCTTTCGCGGCTCCAGCCTCTACGTCGTCGGCACGCCTGTCCCCGCCGGGCATTGACGCCGGGGTCCGCTGCCCCGGATTGCCCCCCGGTGCGTCTACGCCGCCGGAATGGCGCGCACCGACAGCACGCCGGCAATGCCCGCAATGGCGCTGATCACCTTCGCATCCACCGGGCTGTCCACGTCGACCAGCGTATAGGCCATCTCGCCGCGCGACTTGTTCACCATGTTGTGGATGTTGAGACCCGCCTGCGCCATCGTCGTCGACATCTGGCCCAGCATGTTCGGCACGTTGGCATTGGCGATTGCCAGCCGGTACGGGGACTCGCGCCCCATCTCCACGCTGGGGAAATTCACCGCGTTGGCGATGGTCCCGTGCTCGAGATACTCGCGCACCTGGTCCACGACCATGATCGCGCAATTTTCCTCGGCCTCGGCAGTGGACGCACCCAGATGCGGGAATGCGACCACCCCGGGGGCACGCAGCAGCGCGGCCGACGGAAAATCGCACAGGTAGTACTTGAGCTTACCCGGGGCCAACGCCGCCACCACGGCGGCATCGTCGACGATGCCTTCCCGCGAAAAATTGAGCAGCACGGTGCCGGGCTTCACCATCGCCAGGCGCTCGGTGTTGATGAGGTTGCGCGTGACCGGCAGCAGCGGCACGTGCAGCGTGATGAAATCCGATTGCTTCATCACCTCGTCCACACTGTGCGCGCGGCGCACGCTGGCGGGCAGCCGCCACGCGGCATCGACGGTGATGTCCGGATCGAAGCCCACGACCTTCATGCCGAGCTTGATCGCCGTGTCGGCGACCAGGCAACCGATCGCCCCCAGCCCGACGATGCCCAGCGTACGTTGCGGCAACTCGACGCCTGCGAAATTCTTCTTGCCGTCCTCGACGCGGGCCTCGAGGCCCGGGTCCGCGGCATCCAGTGCCTCGACGTAACGCAGCGCCGGCACCAGGTTGCGCGCAGCCATGAACAGC
>JANNNM010000202.1:0-3313 GCA_031398535.1 Betaproteobacteria bacterium
CCTTCGGCGCGAGTAAACCGACGAAAGGTCTTTGCGCAGGCTGGAAGCGGGGAGGGCTGGGCTTCCAGTATCATCAACCGCACGCGCCATTCTCAATTTCGTCACGGACTCCCATGATCGACCTGCACTACTGGACCACACCCAACGGCCACAAGATCACGATCTTTCTCGAGGAAGCGGGCCTCCCGTACACGGTGAAGCCCGTCAACATCTCGAAGGGCGAGCAGTTCCGTCCCGAGTTCCTCGCCATCTCGCCCAACAACCGGATTCCCGCGATCGTCGATCACGCGCCGCCCGATGGCGGACCGCCGCTGTCGCTGTTCGAGTCGGGCGCGATCCTGCTCTACCTCGCCGGCAAGACCGGCAAGTTCTATCCGGAGGACCTGCGTGGACGCTGCGACGCGGCGCAGTGGCTCTTCTGGCAGATGGGGGGCCTGGGGCCGATGGCCGGGCAGAACCATCACTTCGGCCTCTATGCGCCGGAGAAGATTCCCTACGCGATCGAGCGCTACGTCAAGGAAACGGGACGGCTCTATGGCGTGCTGAACAAGCGCCTGGCCGACCGTGAATTCATCACCGGCGAGTACGGCATCGCCGACATGGCGTCGTACCCGTGGATCAGCCCGGTGCGGCAGCAGCAGAACATCGATGACTTCCCGCATCTCAAGCGCTGGTGCGAGACGATCAAGGCGCGGGCCGCCGTGGTGCGCGCGTATGCGCTGGCCAAGACGATCAACGAGGCGCCGTCGATCAGCGACGACGCGGCGCGCAAGATCCTGTTCGGCCAGGACCGGAACACGGTCAAGTAGGGCGACGCATGCAATCGAAGATCACGCCGACGGACTTTTACCTGAAGGGCGCGTTCATCGCGCTCGACAACCTGCTGAAGATCACCGGCGCGGCGCCGAGCGGAGGCGCGGCCAAGGCGCTCGCCGCGGCCGGTGGCGTGAGGGTGGATGGCGTCGTGGAGTTGCGCAAGACCTGCAAGATTCGCGCGGGTCAGCGCGTGGAGATCGACGGCGCGTGCATCGACGTGCACGCGGCGCCATCAGCGTAGCGCGGCCAGCTCCGGAAAGCCGCGCACCGGCACGCGCGCCACGACGATGAAGCGGCCATTGCCCTCGGGCTTGACGATGGCAATCTCGCCTTCCGCCAGATAGGGGGGGCCGGCCACGCCGTAGAACGGATTGCCGTGGCTGGAAATGGCGGTGTTGGTGCGACCCGCCACCGGGGTCGATAGCGCGGCACGCAACTCGGCGTAGCGCGCCGCGGATTCGGGCTGCGCAGGTCCACCGCGCATGCCGGGCGACGGCGTCGCGGTGCCGAACACCAGCCGCCCGGTTTCGAGCGTGCGGCAATAAGGACTGGCCAATACCTGTCCGATCGGAATCTTCAGCGCGCGCAACGCGGCGCCGATGGCGCGCGCATCGGCACGACCCGCGTCAGTCAGCGGGCGCTGGTTGCTGCAATCCTCGAACGACGTCATCGCGCTGTCGTTCTGCCCGAAATCCGTCGCCGTGTGCCGGATGTACAGCACGTAGCCACCGCCGCGCAGCGCCTCGACCAGCGCGCGGCCTTCGAGCGCGGGCTTCCAGTCCGCGCCCATCGCGTCGGGCGCGGGTGTCTGCGCGAGCGACGTCAGGCCGGCCCCGGCGAGCAGCAATCCCAGCAGCAGTTGGCGGCGCATGGTCATGGGTCTGAGACATGAAGTTGCACAGGTTGGTTCGCAGCCTCGCCTACGGCAGCATGCGTCCGTTACGAACCCGTGAAGGCACGCTCCGTTGCGGCTTCGATCAGTGAATCCACGTCGAACGCGATGTCGCCGTCGGGTTCGGGCCGGCCGGTGGCGCGCACGGCGCCGAAGTCCTGCAGCTTACGGTCGAGGAGATGCGTGGGCTGCACGTTGCGCATCGCGTTGAAGATCGACTCGACGCGGCCCGGGTGCTTCTTCTCCCACTCGTGCAGCATCGCGCCCACCTGCTTGCGCTGCAGGTTCTCCTGCGAGCCGCACAGCGTGCAGGGGATCAGCGGAAACTGCCGCAGGTCGGCGTAGCGCGCGAGATCGCGCTCGCGGACATAGGCAAGCGGCCGGATCACGATGTTCTTGCCATCGTCGGACACGAGCTTCGGCGGCATCGTCTTCATCTTGCCGCCGAAGAACAGGTTGAGGAAGAACGTCGCGAGGATGTCGTCGCGATGATGGCCCAGCGCGATCTTGGTCGCCCGCAGCTCGCCCGCCACGCGATACAGCACGCCGCGGCGCAGGCGCGAACACAGCGAGCACATCGTCGCGCCCTCCGGGATCAGCCGCTTGACGACGCTGTACGTGTCCTGTTCCGCGATGTGAAACGGAATGCCCAGGCCATCGAGATAGCGCGGCAGCACGTCGGCGGGGAAGCCCGGCTGCTTCTGGTCCAGGTTGACGGCGACCAGTTCGAAGGGCACCGGCGAGCGCTTCTGCAGCGCCAGCAGGACATCGAGGAGGCCGTAGCTGTCCTTGCCGCCGGAAAGGCACACCATCACGCGGTCGCCGGCCTCGATCAACTGGTAGTCCCCGATCGCCTCGCCCACCTGCCGTTGCAGCCGGCGCGTGAGCTTGTTGGCTTCGAATTCCGCGCGGCGCGGGTCGCCGCTGGGTGCGCGGGCCACCGGGGCATGCAGGATGACGGGGGCTTCCATGGCGCGATTTTACCCGACGCCACGGTGGTAGCATGCGCGCCAACCCGGCGTCCGCCGCTCCCCGAGATCCTTGCCCATGTCGTCACCGCTCCTGCGCCTGTCTTCCAACTTCGATGCCGGTGCGATCGAGATCGAGGACGCCACGTTCGCCTCGGACCTCCGCGTACGCTTGCGCGCCGATTCGCACGCCGATATCCGCCAGTGGTTTCACTTTCGCCTGCAGGGCGCGCGCGACCGGCCGGTGACGATCCGTTTCACCAATGCCGGTGCCGCCACCTATGTCGAAGGCTGGAAGGGCTACCAGGTCGTCGCCTCGTATGACCGCGACGACTGGTTCCGCGTGCCCACCACCTTTGACGGCCGCGAGATGGTCGTCACGCACACGCCCGAGCGCGACAGCGTGTACTACGCGTACTTCGAACCCTATTCATGGGAGCGGCACCTCGACCTGCTGGGCTTCGCGGAGGATTCGCCGCTGGCGCGCGTGACCGCGCTGGGCGGCACCGTGGAGGGCCGCGACATGGACCTCGTCACCGTCGGGACGCCGGCGCCCGGCAGGAAATCGATCTGGGTGATCGCGCGGCAGCATCCCGGCGAGACGATGGCGGAGTGGTTCGTCGAAGGCATGCTCGAC
>JANNNM010000212.1:0-4509 GCA_031398535.1 Betaproteobacteria bacterium
GTTGAAGTTCTTGCCCGCGACCTCGAAACCCTTCAACAGGTCGTAGGCGCCGATGGCGTAGACCAGCGACGTGTCCTGGAACAGGATGATGGTCTGCGTCAGCAACACCGGCAGCATGTTACGGAACGCCTGGGGCAGCACGATGAAGCGCATGCACTGCGGATAAGTCATCCCCACCGCATAACCCGCCGACACCTGGTCGCGCTTCACCGACTGGATGCCGGCCCGCATGATCTCCGAGTAGTAGGCCGCCTCGAACACGGTGAAGGTGATGATGGCCGAGAGTTCGGCGCCGAGCGGCCGGCCGATCAAGAGCTGGATCAGCAGGAAGAACCACAGGATCACCATCACCAGCGGGATCGAGCGCAGCGTGTTGACGTAGAACGCAGCATGGATCTCCAGCCACTTCTTGCCCGACAGGCGCATCAGCGCCAGGATAGTGCCGAGTGCGATGCCACCGATCATCGCCACGACCGTGAGCTGGATCGAGAAGTAAAATCCCTTGAGAATGAAACTCGAGATCACGCCCCAATCGAGGAAGGTGTAGGAGAGGTTCATTTGCCGCCCCCGATCATCCCGGGAACGCGCACCCGATTCTCGATGAAGAGCGCGATACGATTGACTGCGAACGCCGAGATGAAGTACAGCCCGGTCACCGCCAGGTAGATCTCGACGCCGCGCGACGTTTCCTCCTGCGCCTGCATCGCGAAGAACGTGAGTTCACTGATGCTGACGGCAAAGGCCACCGACGAGTTCTTGACGATGTTCATCGACTCGCTGGTCAGCGGCGGGATCACGATCCGGTACGCCATCGGCAGCAGCACGAAGCGGTAGGTCTGCGGCAGCGTCAGGCCCATGGCCAGCCCGGCATAGCGCTGCCCCTTCGGCAACGCCTGGATGCCCGCCTTCACCTGCTCGGAAATGCGCGCCGAGGTAAAGAAGCCGAGGGCGATGACGACCGCGATGAAGCTCGGCACCGCCTGCAAGGTGGGAAAGATCGACGGGATGACGTGGTACCACAGGAAGATCTGCACCAGCAGCGGAATGTTGCGGAACAGTTCCGTCCACGCGTTGCCGATCAGCATCAGCCACTTGTTCGGCACTGTGCGCAGAATGCCCATCAGCGAGCCGACGACCCCCGCCACGACGAGTGAGCACCCGGAAACCGCCAGCGTCCAGCCCCACGCCGACATCATCCAGTCGAAGTAGGTGCGCCCGTCCCCCGTGTCCTGCAGAAACACCTGCCAGTCCCAAGATCCCAAGGCTTGTCACTCCCGTTAAGCCTGCCGCCCTACCCCGGACGCCGTGGACCTCTTCACTGCGGGTCCTGGGCGGTACTCCCATGCTGCGTTCGCGCTGCGCAGATGTAAAAACGCGGTGCCGGGAACCCGGCACCGCGCAGTCTCATCCCCATCCAGCGCCGGCGGCCCCGTGCGTTTGCATCGCGTGGTCCGCCGTGGCGTCCGTTACTTCTTCGCGAAATCTTCCATCGGCTTGTCGTTCGGGCTCGCCCACGCCGCCTTGGTGGCATCGGACAACGGCAGTCCGACCTTGGTGTTGGCCGGCGGAATCGGCTGCATGAACCACTTGTCGTACATCTTCGCGAGTTCGCCGCTGGCGATCATGGCGTTGATGCTGTTGTTGACCGCCGCCTTGAAACCCGGATCGTCCTTGCGCAGCATGCAGGCGATGGGCTCGACGGACAGGACCGGCCCGACGATCTTGTAGGCGGCGGGATCCTTCGACTTGGACACGAGGCCGGCGAGAATCTGGCCGTCCATCACGAACGCGTCGGCGCGGCCGGACTCGAGCAGCAGGAAGCTGTCGGAGTGATCCTTGCCGAACACTTCCTTGAAGTCGACGCCGGTGGCGCGCTCGTGCTTGCGCAGCGTCTGCACGGACGTGGTGCCGGTGGTGGTGGCAACGGACTTTCCGTTCAGCTGGTTGAGATCGTTGATGCCGGAGTTGGCCTTCACCACCATCCGCACTTCTTCCATGTACGTGGTGTTGGCGAAGGCGACGTCCTTCTGCCGCGCAGCGTTGTTGGTGGTGGAACCGCACTCGAGATCGACGGTGCCGTTCTGCAGCAGCGGAATGCGGTTCTGCGACGTGACCGGCTGGTACTTCACGTCCAGCTTGGCCATGCCAAGCTGCTTCTGGACATCGGCCAGGATGCGCTGGCCCATCTCGGTGTGGAAGCCGGCGAACTTGCCGTCGCCCAGCGTATAGGACAGCGCGCCCGAGGACTCGCGTACGCCAAGCGTGGCGGCGCCGGAATCCTTGATCTTCTTGAGTGTGGCTGAGTCCTGCGCCTGGGCGGAGAACACGAACAATGCGGCGACGAGCACGAAACCTGATTTGGGGAGCAACTTCATTGAAACCTCCGGATACGCGCCAAAAACTGCAGCCGCAGGGGCTGGCACGGTGGCGCAAAGTGGACGGGGCTGCGCAGCACGGCACCCGCGATCGGGGCCACGCGGCAAACGTGTTCTAGTGTAGCGGCGGCGCCGCCGGTTTGTCTACGCGACGCGATCTACCCCCAGGTTGGTGCAGGAGGCTCAATTCGGGGCACCCCTATAATCGGCGCATGACCCTCTCCCTTGCCCCGATCCTGACCACTGCCGACGTCCGCGCCCTCGAAACCACCCACGCTGCCTCCGGCCTCATGGAAAAGGCCGGCCGCGCCTGCGCGAACCGGGCCGAGGCCCTGCTGCGCGACCGCAGCGGCCCCATCGTGGTGCTGGCCGGCCCGGGCAACAACGGCGGCGACGCCTTCGTGGCCGCACGGCTCCTGCGCACGCGCTTCCACGACGTCGACGTGGTCTTTCCAGGCGACCCTTCGGCCCTGCCCGCGGATGCGGCGGCAGCCTGGCGCGCGTGCACCGCTGGCGGCGCGGCGATATTGGCCAAGCCGCCGGCGCGGTCGCCCGCGCTCGTCATTGACGGCATCTTCGGCTTGGGCCTGTCGCGCGCGCCCGCGGAACCGTGGTCGGCGCTGGTTGCATGGGCCAATGCCTGCGGCGCGCCAATCCTGGCGATCGACGTGCCCAGTGGCCTCGACGCCGCGACCGGGCAGGCGTACGAGCCCGTCATCCGCGCGCACACGACGCTGGCCTGCATTGCACTGAAGCCCGGCATGCTGACCGGTGACGGTCCGGATGCATGCGGCACCATCGTCGTCGACACGCTTGGCCTCGACGTGGAGGCACAACCGCATGGCAACTGCCTCGCGTGGTCGGGCATCGCGGCGACGCTGCCCGAGGTGCTGGCGCGGCGCACGCGCAACGTGAACAAGGGCACCTTCGGCACGCTGGGCATCCTGGGCGGGACGGAAGGCATGGGAGGCGCGCTGATCCTGGCGGGCCGAGCCGCGTTGCGCACCGGCGCCGGCAAGGTCTGGCTTGGTTTCCTGATGCCCAATCCGCCGAAGCTCGACACGGGGATGCCCGAACTGATGCTGCGGCATGCGGGCGTCGTGCTCGATGCCAACCCGGATGCGCTGGTCATCGGCCCCGGTCTCGGCACCAGCGAAGCTGCGCGCTCGTTGCTCTTGCGCGCGCTGGCACTGCCCATTCCCGTGGCGCTCGATGCCGATGCGCTCAACATCGTGGCGCGCGATCGTACGTTGCAAGCGTCGGTCGCGCAGCGCGATGCCCCCACGCTGGCCACGCCGCATCCGGGCGAGGCCGCGCGCGTGCTCGGCATCTCCACCGAGGACGTCCAGCGCGACCGCGTCGCCGCGGCGCACGAACTGGCGCGCATGCTGCAAGCCAGCGTCGTGTTGAAAGGCGTGGGCAGCGTGATCGTCCATCGCGACACCACGTGGGCGATCAATGCCAGCGGCGGCCCGGCTTTGGCCACGCCCGGTAGCGGTGATGTGCTGTGCGGATTCCTCGGCGCGCTACTCGCGCAGCGCATCCCCGCGCACGAAGCACTGCCGCTGGCCGTGTGCCTGCACGGCGCGGCGGCGGACCATCTGGTGGGACAAGGGATCGGGCCCCTCGGCCTCACTGCATCCGAGTTGCCCGACGCTGCACGCGCGCTGCTCAACGCCGCAACGCGCCGCAGCTGACGGGACGCCTACGGGAGCAGGACGGTGGCCCCGGTCGTGCCGCGCGATTCCAGCGCCTTGTGCGCCTGTGCCACGTCCTTCAGCGCAAAGGTCTGCCGCGCTTCGGACCTGATCTTGCCCGCCAAGACCAGTCCGAACATCTCGTCCGCCATGGCATTGAGGCTGGCGCGCGACGCGGCGTAGGTGAAGAGCGTGGGCCGCGTCACGTACAGCGACCCCTTCTGCGCAAGCAAGCCGATGTTGAATGCCGCGATCGGACCGGACGACGCACCGAAGCTCACGAACATGCCGAGCGGCGACAGGCAGTCGAGCGACTGTGGAAACGTATCCTTGCCGATCGAGTCGTAGACGACGGGCACGCCCTTGCCACCGGTGAGTTCCTTTACGCGCTTGGGAATCTCGCGCGCCATGTCCTCGGGCGTCATGCCGCCGGTGAC
>JANNNM010000240.1:0-1987 GCA_031398535.1 Betaproteobacteria bacterium
ATTCTTGTCCATCCCCTTCCAGAAACAGGTGGTGGCAGCGGACGTGATCGTGATGCCGCGCTCGCGCTCCTGCTCCATCCAGTCCATGACCGTGGCGCCGTCGTGCACTTCGCCGATCTTGTGCGAGACGCCGGTGTAGAACAGGATGCGTTCGGTGGTCGTGGTTTTACCGGCATCAATGTGAGCACTGATGCCAATGTTGCGATACCGGTCGATCGGGGTAATTCGGGGCATATTTTTTCAATCGTTCGAGCGGTGCAAAGCTTTTTCGCACTGCTCGTGAGATTCGCAGTGAAATGTCTTGCGTAGGTTTTGAAGCCTGCGCGACACTCTTCCTGTGGTGTGCGACGCGTTATCGCGTCTTCTCGTTCTCTAGAACCTGAAGTGCGAGAAGGCCTTGTTGGCTTCGGCCATGCGGTGCACTTCCTCGCGCTTCTTGACCGCGCCGCCGCGACCTTCCGAGGCCTCGAGCAGTTCGGCCGCAAGACGCTGGCCCATCGACTTCTCGCCGCGCTTGCGCGCTGCTTCGCGGAGCCAGCGCATGGCCAGCGCGGTACGCCGCACGGGCCGCACTTCGACCGGCACCTGGAAATTGGCACCACCCACGCGACGGCTCTTCACTTCGACCATCGGTCGCGAGTTGGAGAGCGCCTGGATGAACACTTCCAGCGGATCCTTGCCGCCCTTTTTCGAGATCGACTCGAAGGCGCCGTAGATGATGCGCTCGGCGGTCGACTTCTTGCCGCTGTCCATCAACACGTTGATGAACTTGGCGACATCGGTATTGGCGTACTTCGGATCCGGCAGGATCTCGCGCTTGGGGACTTCGCGACGACGTGGCATGACTGATTTCCTTAATTAGGCTGCTTTGGGCCGCTTGGCGCCGTACTTCGAGCGCGACTGCTTGCGGTCCTTGACGCCGGCGGTATCGAGCGCGCCGCGCACCATGTGGTAGCGCACGCCCGGCAAGTCCTTGACGCGGCCGCCGCGGATCAGCACCACCGAGTGCTCCTGCAGGTTGTGGCCTTCGCCGCCGATGTAGCTGATGACCTCGAAGCCATTGGTCAGGCGCACCTTGGCGACCTTCCGGAGCGCCGAATTCGGCTTCTTCGGAGTCGTGGTGTAAACGCGCGTGCACACGCCGCGTTTTTGCGGGCTGTTTTGCAGCGCCGGCACTTTGCTTTTCGACACGGGGGCCTTGCGGCCCTTCCGCACGAGCTGATTGATCGTTGGCATCCTGATTGTCCGTTTCGTGCGGCCCGTTCCGTTTCGGCGGAGGGACCGCAAGGCCTAGGGCTCGGCGCCACCGAAAGTGGCTTAGGCGCCGGCTTCGCGAAACTCCATCTACTGCTATCGCTTCGCCTCTTGGTGATGCTCGTGTACTGGTAACGCTCTCTCGCTACAGCAAATCAAAGTGGCCCATGCATGCGCCGCGTTCACGACTTTGGCGCAGTACCAGGGCCACCTTTTTTGCGCCTTGCGCCGACGATGTACCGCGGCCAGGTACGCGTGCCTTCGGACGGTTCTTGGCGTCCGGGAGGCGAAAAGACCGCGATTATAGGGGCCAAACGGGGTTTTGGTCAACAGGCGCCAGCCCTCGGAGATGAGGGCGGACGCCCGCCGCGCAAGGGGTGAAGCGTGGGGGCCGCACCGCCGGTGCTACGCTCGCTTTGCCGGAACCTCAGCGTTTCCGGCCAATCCATATTTTACCGAAAGACTTCCCGATGAAAATTCCATTCAAGCAACTCGTTGCGTCGTCCGCGCTGGTCATTTCCACGTTCCTGGCGCCACTCGGGCACGCGACCACCGCGGCCATCAATTACAGCGACCTGTGGTGGAACGCCACCGAGCCCGGCTGGGGGATGAACATCGCCCAGCAGGCGAATACGCTGTTCGCCACCTTCTTCATCTATGGCGACGGCGGCCAGGCCGTCTGGTACTCGGCCACGCTCACGCTGCAGTCGGTTGGCCCGACCGGCCAGCCTGT
>JANNNM010000305.1:0-4115 GCA_031398535.1 Betaproteobacteria bacterium
GCCGATGGCGAACGACCGCGGCGACGTCTGGATCGCCTACAACGGCGAAGTCTACGACTGGGCGGCAGACGCCGCGACGCTCAAGGCGGCCGGCTATCGCTTTCGCACGCGCTCGGACACCGAGTTCATCCTGCACGCGTACGAGCACTGGGGCATCGACTTCGTCCATCGGCTGCGCGGGATGTTCGCGCTCGCCATCTGCGACCTCACGCGGCGCGCCGCCTACGTCGTGCGCGACCGTCTCGGCCTGAAGCCGGTGGTCTACGCGCATCACGACGGCGGCTTCGCCTTCGCGTCCACGGTGCGCGCGCTGCTGCCGTGGCTGCCGCGCGACGCGCGCGGCCTGGCCCCCGCCGCGATCGATGCGTATCTCGCGCATCGTTACGTGCCCGCACCGCGGACGATCTTCACGCATATCGCGCGGCTGCCCAATGGCCGCCGTCTCGAATACGCGCTCGACGACGGCACGCTGACCGAGCACCGCTGGTGGTCGCCGCAGCCGGTCGCGGCGCCGGATGGCGGGGCGCTGCTCGACGAGGCGATCGCCTTGCGCCTCGTGGCTGACCGGCCACTCGGCATCTTCCTGTCGGGGGGCATCGACTCGGGTGCCATCGCGTGCCGCCTTGCGGCCACCGGGCATGCGGACTTGACGTCGTTCTCGGCGGCCTTTCCCGGTTCCTCTTTCGACGAAAGCGACGAAGCGCGCGCCACCGCGCAGGCGCTGGGTCTCGCGAACGAACGCATCGCCGTGCCGATCACGCTGGGCGATGATTTCCCCGCCATCGTCGCCGCCCTCGACGAACCCTTCGCCGATCCGTCGTCGTTTCCGACGTGGTACCTGGCGCGCGGCACGGTGCCGCACGTCAAGGTGGTGCTGGGCGGGGATGGCGGCGACGAACTCTTCGGCGGCTACAAGCGCATCGCGAAGCACCTGCGCAATGCGTGGCGCGGTGCGATGCGGCTGCCGTTGCCGGTGGTGCCGGGTGCGCACGCGAAAGGCTGGCGCAAGGTACTGGGCGAACTTGCGCTGTCGTGGGAAGACGCCTACGCGCTGCGCTTCTCGGGGCTCACGCCCAACCAGCGACGCCTTCTGCAGCCCGGGCTGGCGGCATGGCCCGCGCACTACTGGCGCGAGCCCGACTTCGCCGCCACCACGCGCGAGGACCGGTTGCTGCGCTGGGATTTCGCGAACTACCTGCCGGAATACGTGCTGCGCAAGGCCGACCTGATGACGATGGCGCACGGGCTCGAGCTGCGCGCGCCGCTGCTCGACCATCGCTTCGTCGAGGCGGTGCTGGCGCTGCCGCTGGCGCAGCGCTTCACGCGGCCGCCCAAGCGCTATCTCGGCATCCTCGCGCCCGCGCTCGAAAGGCTGGGCGTCTTCGCGCGCAAGAAGCGCGGCTTCAATCCGCCGTTGACCGGATGGCTGAACGATGACCTCGCGGCCCGGCTGCCGACGCTCGCCACTTCACTGGAGCAGCTGACCGGTGGGCAGGTCGTCGCTGCGGGCGTGCACGCCATCGTGGCGCAATGGAGGCGCTCACCGGGGCTGGCCGAGCAGGTGCTGTCGCTGGTGATCCTCGAGGAGAGTCTGCGCCAGCTTGCCGCCGAGGCCGCCATTGGCGGGTAGCCGCGGGCCGCTGCGTTTTGCCAGCGTGGCGCTGGCGCTGGCGCGCTGGGGATTCGCGCGCCGGCGGCCCGCGTCACCCGGCCGCATCCTGGTCCTGCATCACCTGCTGCTCGGCGACACGCTGATGCTGACCGGGCTGCTCGCGAAACTGCGCGCGGTCCATCCTTGCGCGCATATCGCGATGACGGTTCCGCGCGCGTTCGCGCCGCTGTACGCCACGCGTCCGTTCGATGTCGACGTGCACGTTCTCGATCCGCGCGACATCGCGTCGTTGCGAGTCTTGCTGCGCCTGCCACGATTCGATCTCGTGATCCTGCCCGCCGACAACCGCTGGTCGTGGCTGGCGCGTGCGATCGGCGCGCGCTGGATCGTGGGGCTGGCGGGCGACCGTCCGGCGCACAAGAACTGGCCGGTGGACGAGCTGCGTCCGTATTCGGAGGTGCCCACCGCCTATGTCGAGACGGCGGCGGCGCTGGTGGACGGCGCCGCTCCGTCGCGCTACGCCGCCTCGGAATGGACTGCGCCGGCGGTGGCGGCGATTCCTGATTTCGGGACAAGCTACGTGGTGCTGCATGTGGGCGCGAGTTCCGTACTGAAGCTCTGGCCGCCGGAACGCTGGCGCGCACTGGCGGATCGGCTCGAGTCGCGCGGGCTGCGCGTCGTGTGGAGCGCGGGGCCGGGCGAAGATGCGATCGTCGACGCGATCGATGGGGGATCGGCGCGTGCGCGCATCCTCGGCACGCTGTCGCTGGCGGCGCTATGGCAGGTGCTGGCGCGCGCGCAGTTGCTCATCTGCCCCGATACCGGCATCGCGCATCTCGGCCGCATTGCGGGCGTCCCCACCGTCACGCTGTTCGGCCCGGGTTCGGCGCTGATCTGCGGTCCCGGCGACTATTTTGCGGCCATGCCCGGACGGGCGGTCACCGTCGAACCTTTCGCCTGTCGCGATCAGTCGATCCAGTTCTTTCGCGAGGTGCCATGGGCGCGGCGCTGCGAGCGGCTCTTCGGGGCGTCACCGGGGCGGTGTTCGCGCCCACTGTGCATGGAGGCCCTCGACCTGGCGGCGGTGACTGCAGCGATCGACGGCCTGTTGATGCCGCGGTAGTCGCGACGTCAACCCGATACTACGTCGCGGCGGCGACGGCACCTTCCAGCATCGCCGCGGGCGCAAACTGGATCTTGTGCAGGCGGGCGTAGAAGCCGTTGGCCGCCAGCAGCGACAGGTGCGTACCCGTCTCGACGATGCGGCCCCCGTCGAGGACGACGATGCGGTCGGCACCTTCGATGGTGGAGAGCCGGTGTGCGATGACGATCGTCGTGCGGCCGCGCATCAATGTCTCGAGCGCGGCCTGCACCTGGCGCTCGGATTCCGAGTCGAGTGCGGACGTCGCCTCGTCGAGGATCAGCAGCGGAGCGTTCTTGAGGATGGCGCGCGCGATGGCCACGCGCTGGCGCTGGCCACCGGAAAGGCGCACGCCGTGTTCGCCGACGATGGTGTCGAAGCCTTCGGGCATCGCGCGGATGAAATCGAGTGCATGCGCCGCCGCCGCCGCGCGCTCGATTTCCTCGCGCGTGGCGCCGGACATCGCGCCGTAGGCGATGTTGGCAGCGACGGTGTCGTTGAACAGCAGCACGTCCTGGGACACCATCGCGATCTGGTCGCGCAGGCTCTTCAGGGTCAGCGTCGTGACGTCGTGCCCGTCGATGAAGAGCCGCCCGGCCGAAGGCTCGTAGAAGCGCGGCACGAGATTGACGAGCGACGTCTTGCCGCTGCCGCTGGCGCCGACCAGCGCCACGGTTTCACCGGGTGCCACCGTCAGCTTGATGTCGGACAGCGCCTCGCGCTCGTTGGCGTTGTAGCGCAGCGAAAGGCGGTCGAAGCGCAGCTCGCCCTTGCACTGGTCGAGCACCACGGTGCCGGAGTCGGCCTCTTCCTCGTGGTCCAGCATGCCGAAGATGCTTTCGGAGGCGGCGAGGCCGCGCTGGATCGCCGCGTTGATGCCGGACAGCCCCTTCAGCCTTTCGAGGAGTGTCAGCAGCGCCACCAGGTAGGACATGAAAAGCGCAAAGTCGAAGCGGCCGCCATCACTCTGTTGCAACGCGATCCAGACGATGGCGCCGACCGCGCAGGCGGCAAAGAACACGGTGATCGGCGAACTGGCCGCCGTGGCCGAGGATTCCTTGGTCATGGCATTGCGCAGCGTGTTCGCCGCCGCCACGGCGCGATCGCGCTCGTACTCTTCCCCGCCGAAGATGCGCACCACGCGGTGGCCGTTGATCAGTTCCTCCAGCACCTGCGACAGCGACCCCGAGCGGTCCTGGATGTCGCGGGCGATGCGGCGCAGCCGGCGGCTGAAGTAGCGGATCACGACGGCGACGATCGGTATCACGATGAAGGTCAGCAGCGTCAGGCGCCAGTTGAGCCACATCAGGTAGCCGAAGCTCACCGTGATCGTCAGCGTCGAGCGGATCGCGCTGGTGAGAG